>JAOUHG010000042.1 GCA_029865265.1 Candidatus Krumholzibacteriia bacterium
GCACCGCCCGCTGCAGGAGGAACCGGTGCAGCCGTCACGCGTGCTGGAAGAACTGGACGCCCTCGGATCGCCTGCCACCATGGCCAGCGCGGGCGGGCGACAAGCGCCACCTCAACGCGGCCATGTCGGTCAGCGCGGCGTACCTGGTGGAAGGCGAATCGCGCGACCCGCACCTGTTCGTTCCGGAAATGTCGCGGCGCGCGCGCGGCATCGAGGTGTGGGCGGCGCTGCACTCGCTGGGGAAGTCGGGGCTCGCCGCCATGGTCGACCGCTCCTGCGCGCAGGCGCGGCGTTTTGCCGAGGGGCTGCACGCAGCCGGCTACGAGATCCTCAACGACGTGGTGCTCAACCAGGTGATGGTGTCGTTCGGCTTGCCGGAGGAGACACGCCGCGTGATCGCGGCCATCCAGGAGGACGGGACGTGCTGGTGCGGGGGGACGGTGTGGCAGGGAAGAACCGCCATGCGCATCAGCGTCTCGTCGTGGGCCACCACGGACGCCGATGTGGAGGCAAGTCTTTCGGCGATCCTGCGCGCCGCGAAGGGCAGGTGACGAGATGACGGACTCTGCTCAGAAGCAAAAGGCCACGACGCTGCTCTCGCTGCACGGCGGCGGCCGCATGCTCATTCTGCCCAACGTGTGGGATCCCATCGGCGCGCGCATCCTGCAGGCGAAGGGATACCGCGCGGTGGCCACGGCGAGCGCCGCGATATCCACCTCGCTCGGCTACAGGGACGGCGAGCGAATCAAGCGCAGCACGCTTATCGACGTCATCGGCCGCATCGCGCGCAGCGTGGTCGTCCCGGTGACGGCGGACATCGAGGCCGGTTATGCGAAGTCGATTTCCGAACTGGAGGAAACCATCCGCGCCGTGATCGCGAGCGGGGTGGTGGGTGTCAACATCGAGGACGGGTTGAAGGGTGGCAATATGCGCCCGGTGGAGGAGCAGTGCGCGCGGATCGCAACCGTGCGGGCGTGCGCGGCGCGCGAGGGGCTGCACCTGGTCATCAATGCGCGTATCGACAGCTACGAATCGGGCGCCTTCGCGGACCCCGCCGACGCCACCGAGGATGCCGTGGCGCGCGCCACCGCCTATGCGATTGCCGGCGCGGACTGCGTGTACCCCATCGGTCCCGGCGACGAAGCGACCGTGCGCCTGCTGCGCGAGCGTATCGCCGCGCCCATCAACATCCTGGGATCGCCCACCGCGGCGCCGTTGCCGGTGCTACAATCCATCGGCATCAACCGGGTGAGTTTCGGGCCGTTCGTCCTGCGCGCACTGTTGCGAAGATTCGAAGAAATCGCGGATGCACTCATCAAACACAATGACACGTCGGGCATGCGGGACATGCTGTCGCGCGCCGAGGCCGGCGGCTATCTTGCGGATGGCCCGGAGTGAGGGGGTTTTCGGAGTGCGCCGCCCCACAGGTCCACGCATGCGAGCCACGCTGATCGGGGGCGCAATGCTCCTGGCCGCCGCGGCACTCGCGCCCGCGCTGCCGGCGGTCGCCAACGAGCCGCGCGTCGGGCCGGAACCCGGCTGGGTGATCCCGCACCAGTTCCCGGCGCCGAATGAAATGAAGCCCCGCGCCCGCTCCGGCGCCTCCAACGCGCTGCTCTACGACTTCCAGCACGACGTCGAATCGCAAACCTCCTACATCCACACCGCCGTCCAGATCGTGAGCCACGAGGGCGTCCAGCAACTCTCCGATCTCACCATCGACTACGACCCATCCTTCGAGACGTTGACCCTGCACCGGCTGCGGCTGCACCGCGGTGGCATGGTCATCGACAAACTCGGTGTGGATCGCGTGCAGACATTTCAGCGCGAGACCAACATGGAGCGGTACATGTACGACGGGTCGCTCACCGCGTCGATCCATCTGTCGGACGTCCGGGTGGGAGACATCATCGAGTACGCGTATTCCCAGAGCGGTCAGAACCCCGCCTATGACGACCACGACTTCGGCAACCTGTGGCTGGACTCCATGATGCCCATCGAGTTGTGGCTGGTGCGCATCCGGGTGCCGGACGGTGGCGACATCGTCATCAAGCACCACAAGACCGACCTCGAGCCCGAAGTCACCCAGGCCGCGGGATACACCGACTACCAGTGGAAGCGGGAGCAACTGAAGGGGAGCGACTACGACAACCACGTGCCCGGCTGGTACATGGCGCAGGAATTCCCCATGGTCAAGTTCACCGATTTTGCCAACTGGGGCGCGGTGGCCGCGTGGGCGGTTCCGCTGTTCGCGGTGTCGGAGCCGGAACGGGCACGCCTGCGCGAGATGGCCGGGGAGGCGCTGAACTTCTCGCATTCGCCCGAGAACATCATGCAGGCCATCCACTTCGTGCAGGACGAGGTTCGCTACCTCGGGCTCCTGGAGGGAATGAGCGCATACGTGCCCCACCCGCCCACCCGGGTGTGGGAGCAGCGTTACGGCGACTGCAAGGACAAGTCCCTGCTGCTCAGCGTTCTCCTGGAGGAAATGGGCGTCGATGCGTACCCCATGCTGGTCAACACGGCGGGGCCCCGTTCCGCCGATGAGTTTGCGGTCGCGCCCGGCGACTTCGATCATTGCGTGGTGGCGTTCCGCTACGGCGATGAGATGCGGTTCGTGGATCCCACCGCGTCGCACCAGGGTGGGGACCTCGATCAGATGTATTTCCCGGACTACCGTTTCGGTCTGATCGTGGCACCCGACAGCGACGATCTGACCCCGTTGCCGGAACCCAGGACGGGGCGTACGGTGGTGACGGAGCATTTCCGTGTGGACGACGCCGGCGGCGCCGACCTGACCGTAAAGACGGAGTACCGTGGATCGCGCGCCGACATGATTCGCTTCATGTTCGCCTACACGGATCTCGCCAGCATCCAGAAGCAGTACCTGTCCTACTACGCCGCCATGTATCCGCAGATCACGGCGACGGCCGACCTCTCCTTGGAAGACCAGCAAAGAGACAGCGACAATGTGGTGGTGGTGAACGAGTCCTACCGCATCGACAACATCTGGATCCAGTCCGAAGAGGACACCAGCGTGCGCTACGTGGAATTCTTCCCGCTGTCGCTGGACAACGAGACGCTGTGGAACAGCAGTCCCGATCGCACCATGCCCTACGAGGTGGGGCGCATCGACTTCCGGCACGAGTTCATCATCGATCCGCCGGGACGCTGGCCGGCGAGGCCGCAGGAGACCGACATCAAGGGCAAGGGGTTCCGCTACTGGGAACGGGTGTCGACGCGGGGCGACCAGATCCGGATCGAATACGAATACAGTCGCACGCGCGACTACATCGACGCGGCGGACGTGGCCGATTTCATCGCCCGGCACGACCGCATCCGCAGCAACCTGACCTACCACCTCATCCGGGGGCGGAACGCGGGGGCGTCCGGGATCAGCTGGGGCATGGTGCTGGTGGCGCTGGCCAGCCTGGCGGGTTCGCTGTGGGGTGCCAGGCGGCTGTATGCCCGCTACGATCCCGAACCGCGGCGGCCCGAGCGCGCCGACGGGCCGGCGGGGATTCGCGGATGGTTGCTGCTGCCCGTCATCGGGACGGCGATCGCCCCCCTGCGCGACCTGGCCTCGATCTCCGACCTCGCGGCGTGTTTCGACGCGGAAATCGTGTCGGGGTTCGGCTCCGGTCTGACCGTGATCCTCGGTTTCGAAGTGGTGTTCCTGGTGGCGGGCGCGGTTGCGTGGGGACTGATGATGTGGCTGTTCTACCGCCATCGCTCCAGCGTTCCCAGGATGTTTATGCTCTACGTGGTGGCGCGCTTCGTCTACGTGATTGCCGACAACATGCTGGCCGGTGCGCTGTTGCCCGCGGAGCTGCGCGACCTCGAATCAACCGAGCCGCTGATGGACATCTTCCCGATGATGGCCTTTGGCGCCGTCTGGATCACCTACTTCCACCAGTCGGACCGGGTCAAACGGACGTTCGTTGCGCGCGGTCCGCTGCATCAGCCCCCGCCCGCCCTGGCGGCGAACGGGGACGCACCGGCCCACGCGGCGGGCAGCGCGGACGAACTCGAGGAACTCGCCCGGGCCCGCCTCGAGCAGGGCATTCCGGCTGCGGAGGTGGCGGCGTGGTTGGCCGGGCAGGGGTTGAGTCCCGCCATGGCGGCGACAGTGGTAAAGGTGCTGGGTGGGGACGCCGCGCCGGTCGATGTCGCATCTTCGCGCCGTGCGCGGATCCGGGCTATCATCTTTGTCGTCATCATGCTGATCATCATTGTCTTTCTCGCCCGACTGAACATGTAGTTGCCAGGAGGAAGTGCACATGACCACGGTGCAAAGAAACGCACGAATCGCCGGACTTCTGTATCTTCTGCTGACCCTCGTCGCGCCCCTGCGGCTGCTCTACATTCCGGGCAAGCTGTTCGTGCGCGGAGACGCGGCCGCGACGGCCGCCAACATCGCCGCCAACGAGACGCTCTTCAGGCTCGGGATAATGAGCGAGCTGGCGTGCGGCGTCATCGTGCTCTTTCTCACCTTCGCCCTCTACCGGCTGTTCCGGGATGTCGACCACCAGCTCGCGGTGCTGGTGGTGATCGTGGGCGGCATCCTCCCCGCCGCCGTCGACTTCCTCATCGTCCTGAACGACATCGCGGCACTCGCCTTCGTGAGCGGGGCGGACTACCTGGCCGCCTTCGACGCACCGCAGCGCGACGCCCTTGCGCACTTCTTCATGCGCCTGCACGGACAGCAGGTGCTCGCCGCCGAGGTGCTGTGGGGGATATGGCTGTTTCCGCTGGGGATGCTGGCCATCCGCTCGCGCTTCATTCCCCGCCTGTTCGGTTACTGGCTCATCATCAACGGCATCGCGTACCTGGCGCTGAGCGTCAGCGGCCTGGTGCTGCCGCAGTATGCGGCGTGGGTGGAGATGGTCACCATCCCGGCGCTGCTCGGAGAGGTGGCGTTCATGCTGTGGCTGTTGATCAAGGGGGCCAGGGAGCGGCCGGTGACGGCGGGTTGATGGGCGCGTGAGATGGCTCCTCGCCATTTTGCTGGTCGCCGTCGTTCTCGCGGCGGGCGCGACGCAATCGCAGGCCGAAACCACCGCGATCTACCAGATACAGGTGCGCGATCCGGCGTCCCACCGCGTGGCCGTGCGCGCCACCGTGCCGGGGAACACTACCGAACTACGCATGGATACGTCGCGGCCGGGCGACATTCCCGAGGTCGCCGATGCGGGCTGGCCCGCGCTGGTGCAGCGGCTGCGCGTGCGCGATGCCGCCGGCAATAGTGTGGGCGTCACCGCCAACGGTGCCCGTGGCTGGGTGCTCGCGCGGCGCGCCGACGGTCCGCTCACCCTGGAGTACCTGGTGGACTACACCCCGCTTGCGGCGCGCGACTGGCCGGCGCCGCGCGAAGCCGCGTTTGCCGACGCGCGTCACATGGTGGTGATCGGCCGCTCGCTGTTCATCACCACGCCGGCGCAGGGGGTGAGCGAGGTGAGCTTCGTATTGCCGCGTGACTGGCAGCCGGTGGTGCCGTGGCCGGCATTGCGCGGTGCGCGCCGCAGCGTGTCGGTTGCCGCCGCCGAAGATCTCACCGAAAACCTGGTCGCGTTTGTGAAGGGTGCGCCGGACGTGCTCACCGCCGGTGGATTCAACCTCAAAGTGATTGCGCTGGGGCACTGGGAATCCGCGCGCGGGGAAGTGCTGCGCGTGCTGGGCGTGGTGGCAGAGCGGCTGGTCGGCTTCATCGGGTTCTCCGGACCGGGCGACTACCTGGTGGTGCTGCTGCCGCTGGAGGAGCGGGGCGGCGAGTCGTTCCGCGCCAGCTTCGCGATGTCGTATCACGACACGCCCGCGCGCGCCAACCTGGGCGACTGGGGCAACACCATCGCGCACGAGGTGTTCCACTACTGGAACGCGTGGCGACTGCGCGGCGCCGACTATGCGAGCTCGCAGTGGTTCCAGGAAGGTTTCACCGAGTACGCGGCCAACCTCGCGCTGGTTTCGGGGGGATTGACCACCGACGAAATGTTCTACGCCAAACTCGCAACCCACGTCACCCAGTATCGCGAGCTCGCGACACCGCTCGACGCGCCCGGCACCCGCAAGGGTCCGCCGCTCTACAGCGGCGGCGCGTTGGTGGCCTTCCTGTGGGACATCGAGATCCGCGGCGCGACGGGGGGCAGAGAGGGTGTGGGCGACCTGCTGCGGGTGATGCTGCGCAACACCGACGGCGGGGCCCGGCCCTATGCGTGGGAGGACATCCGCGTGGCACTCGGAAGCCTCGCCCCCGGCGACTGGGACGCCTTTTACCGGCGCCATATTCACGGCACCGAGCCGTTGCCGCTCGAGGCGGCCTTCGCGCGGGTGGGGTTACGCATGGCGCAGCGGGCCGACGGCACGATTGCGGTTGAAGTGGACCCGAAGGCAATGGACAATACCCGGCAGTTGCGGAGCGCCGTCATGCAGGCGAGTCGTTGAGCGGACGCGCCCCAGCGCGTTCCGTTCCCTGAACCGAGGAGGCAGCCATGTCCGAAGCACGAACCGTGTCAACCCCGCGTCATCTGTGGATCATCGGGATTGTGGGTCTGTTGTGGAACATCATGGGTGTGGTGGACTACCTGATGACGCAGACCAGGAACGAGACGTACATGGCCAAGTTCTCGGCCGAGGAGCTCGAGTACTTCTACGGGTTACCGGCGTGGGTGGTTTCGACCTGGGCGCTCGCGGTGTGGGGCGGCCTGCTGGGCACGGTGCTGCTGCTCATGCGCCGCAAGCTGGCTGTCCACGTGTTTCTGGTCTCGCTGCTGTGCGTGGTGGTAACCGCGATCCAGAACTACGGGCTCTCCGAGGGCATGGAAATCATGGGCGCAACGGGGATGATCTTCACCGTGGTCATCTTTGCAATCGCGCTGGGCCTGTACCTGTACGCGAAGAAGATGGCCAGGCGCGGCGTGCTGGTGTAGCAAGGGAGAAAGCAACATGGCCAATTCAACCAATACGGTGCGCCTGCACCGCGTGCTGCGCGCGCCCGCCGAACGGGTGTACCGCGCCTTTCTCGATCCCGACGCGCTCGTCAAGTGGATGGCGCCGCATGGATTCACCGGCAAGGTCCACCAGATGGACCCGCGCGTGGGCGGCGGGTACAAGATGTCATTCACCAACTTCGGCACCGGATCGAGCCACTCGTTCGGCGGCAAGTACGTCGAGCTGACGCCCAACGAGCGCATCCGCTACACGGACGCGTTCGACGACCCCAACCTGCCGGGCGAGATGCAGATGACCGTCTCGCTGCGCGCGGTCAGTTGCGGCACCGAGCTCACCATCGTCCAGGAGGGGATTCCCGCGGCCATCCCGCTGGAGCTCTGCTACCTGGGATGGCAGGAGAGCTTGCAGCTGCTCACGCTGCTGGTCGATCCGGACATCCCGGACGGGGCGTAGACCATGAACCCCATCGACGCGTTTGTTGCCGAACTCAAGATCGAGGCCCGCTCCACGCGCAAGATGCTGGAGCGCGTGCCGCCGGAGTCGCTCGGGTGGCGGCCGCACGAGAAGTCCAGCACGCTGGGGAAGGTCGCGGGGCACATCGCCGATATTCCCGGCTTGTTCATCGTGCCGCTGCTGCAGGACGAGTGCGACTACAACACGTACCAGTCGAACACCGGCACCGTGCCCGAAATCCTGGACACCTTCGACGCCAACATCGCCCGCTCGTACGAAACCCTGGGCGCGCTGACGCCCGAGCAGTTGCTGGCGCCGTTTCGGTATCGCTACGGCGACCGCGTCATCTTTGAACTCCCACGCTTCGTGGTAATCCGCAGCACCACGTTCAACCACCTCATCCACCACCGCGGGCAGTTGTCGGTGTATCTGCGCATGCTCGGCGTGGCGCTGCCGGCGATCTACGGCCCCACGGCCGACGAGCGGTAGAAAGGCGCACCCCATGAAACGCGGACAGTGGCACGACGTGGGTGACGCGGCGGAGCTGTCGCAGCAGCAGCTGCAGCAGGTCGTGGCGGGAAACACGAAGATCGCGCTCTCGTGCGTCGGAGGCACCTTCGGGGCGGTCCACAACGCCTGCAACCACGCCGGCGGACCACTTGGGCACGGAAGGCTGGACGGCGACTACATCGTGTGCCCGTGGCACAACTGGAAGTTCCACCGCGTCACTGGCGAGGGCGAGCCGGGCTTCGAAGCTGACCGCGTGCCGCGCTTCGAGTGCAAGGTGGAGGGCGGGCGCGTGCTGGTGCTGGATGCCGCCGTCACCAGGCGCAACAAGCTCCCGCACGATCCGCATCCCCTCGACCGCGAGGTCAAGCGCCAACCGGGTCCGCTGCGCGTCGTCGGCATTTCCACCACCGTCATGGACACCGCCAACCCGCGCTATTCCACCTCCGAGGCGTTGCTGGAAACCGCACTCGAACACGCGCGCGCAGCGCATTCTCTGGAAGCGCGCATGCTCAAGCTGCGCGATCTCAATTTTCGCGCCTGCGAGGGCTACTACTCCAAGAGCGCGCACGCGTGCACCTGGCCGTGCAGCATTTCGCAGATGGATCTCAACGACGGCATGAACGATGTCTACGAGAACCTGGTGTTCTGGGCCGACGTGGTACTCATCGCGACGCCCATCCGCTGGGGTGCCGCGAGTTCGTTGTACTTCAAGATGGCGGAGCGGCTCAACACGGTACAGAACCAGATTACCCTCAAGAACCGCGTCATGCTCAGGGACAAGGTGGCGGGACTCATCGTCACCGGCGGTCAGGACAACATCCAGGCCGTCGCCGGGCAGACCATGCAGTTCTTCGCGGAACTGGGCATGCAGTTTCCGCAGTTCCCCTACATCGCACACAGCCGTGGCTGGACGGCGGAGGACATGGAACGCAACGTCGAGGTGGTTCAGCACAGCAAGACGCTGCACGACGGCGCGCGCGCGTTGCTGGACCGCTGCCTGGACCTGGCGCTGCGGCTGCAGAGCACGGCCACGCCGGGATATGCACGGGGCGGCCGCAAGGCGTCGGGACTGGAACGCGGTAGCCAGTAGGCGCCGGCCCGGTGCCATTGTCGAACCTGAAGTATGCAATAGTTGTCTAGATGGCCATGGTCATGGAGGCGCGATCGAGCGTTTCCACGAGCGGGCGTTTACTGGACCTCCGGAATGGGACATAGCCATCTGTCCCATACGCCGCAAACCGGAGCGGAAGTGATAACGGAAGAACGGGGTGGGGCCAAATGACGACGGCCCACCCGCTTTCGGGTGAGCCGCCGCTTCCGATGCAGTTGCAGCAAGGCGCCTACTGGCAGGCGACGTTGCGCTGCTCGCGATCCCAGCAGGCCGTCGCGCCGCCGTTGTAGTCGGGGACGGTCAAGCTCCCCGTACCGTTGGCGTGCCAGATGATGCTGGACGTGAGGCTCGCGCTCGCGTCGTAGTACTCGATGGAGCCGGTGGTCTTGCTGTCGGTGAAGGTGAGGATGTCGCCTTCGTTCTCGTATCCGCTCCCGTTGACCGTCAGCGTCAGCGTGTCTTCCACTTTGCCGTTCGTCCACTCGATACGCGCACTCGCGATACCGTTCGTCTGGTCGATCGGGTCAAAGAACTGCCAGTAACCGCCGGTGTCGTCGTGCCGGGATTCGCCGCTGAACCACACAAAGTGGTTCAGGAGCAGCGCCGGATCGTTCGACGAGACTTCCATGCGCCACTCGACCGTGTCCTGCTTGGGCATGCCAAACAGGAACACGCTGTACTCGATCGCCTGGTCGACGAAGATGTACGTCCACAGGTACGAGCCGTCGGGCTGCTCCCGCGGAACGGAGTGGATGGCGTAGGCGAAGGCGCCGATGGGTTCTTCGAGCATGTCGAACGTGCTGAGGTGGATGAAGACCGCGCGCACGTACGCGTTGATCCAGTTCTCATGGTCGCCGCCGCTGGCGGAGAGGAGCATGGCGTCGCTCGGCGCCCCGGTGGTCAGCGACTGCGCGTCCAGTGTCGGTGCGCTGACGCCGTAGAAATCGAGCTCGAACTTCATCGTCGAAACGGCGGGCAGTGCCGGCGCGTTCGTGTTTGTGGTGTCGGGCAGTGTGACCGAGTCAGTGCTGCATCCCGACAGTGCGGCCAGCATAAAGAGTCCCGCGAGTGATGTGCGAATTGTGTGCGTTCCCATGATTGACCCCTCCTTGAGGGTGGTGGTTGATGTTCCCTGGGGAGGGGTAAAGCAGTAGACGTGCCACCGGGCAAATTCTCATAATATGATGCTATATAATGGGTTGCACGCGCCGCCGTGCCCGCTGTCACCGTGCCACACAGTCACAGTGTGTCCCGGTGTCACGCCCCGTTCACGGTTGCAGAAACCATACGCCGCGCCTAGAAATAGAACAGCACCGACATGGAGAGATTGGTCTGTGACCCGTCGGCGTCGATGTCGTACGCGAGTCCGACATCGGACACTTCGACGCTGACTTCATCGAAGGCAACAATATGATGGGTCACGTCGAGGCCCAGTGCCACATGGCGCGCCACCAGGAACTCGACCCCGGCGCTCAAGGGAACGCTGCCACCGTTGGCGTTGACGTCGCCGAGATCGCTCCGGAAGGTCAGGCCGTAACCGGCCAAGCCGGCGCGCAGGTAAGGGCGCGTAATGTGGCCCGGAAGGAAGCGGTACTGCATGAGAAGCGCCACCGATCCGGTTGCCGCTTCCAGGCCCGGCGCGAGACTCGAAAAACCGTTTCCGGCAAACTCGACCTGCAGGCCGAACACCGGATTGAAATCGTAGCCGACGGTGAGTGCGAGGCCGCCGCCGGCGTCGGAGATCTTTGTGTCGGAGGTGACGTCGGTCGCCCTGAACTCGCCGCCGCTCAACCGCAGCGCAAGCGACAGACCCTTGTCGGACGGGTGTTCCTGCGCACCTACGCTGCTGAACGACAGAGTGGATGCCAGGATTGCGATGGTGGAAAGGATACGTTTCATGGTGTTTGTCCTCCGGTTGTCTTGCGCTCGATACCGAGCGCCTTCATCTTCTTGTGCAGGTTCGTGCGCCCCAGCCCCAGTTCCTCGGCCGCGCGTGACACGTTCCAATTGAACTTCTCCAGGGTACGCGCGATCAGATCGCGCTCCATTTGCCGGCGTGCGTCGTGCAGGGACTTGCCGGCGGCTTGCGTGACGTCTGCGGCGGGGGATGATTTTGACGCCACGATGAACGAAGCGCCCACGCGCACTTCCGCGCTCAGATCATCCATCCGTACCACACGGCCCGGACACATGATCGCCACGCGCTCCACCTGATTGCGCAGCTCGCGTACATTCCCCGGCCACGGATACGCCGCGAGGGCTGCCAGCACCTCGTTGTCGAAGGTTCTGGGCGCCATGTCGTTCTCGACGCAGTACTCGGCGAGAAATGCGCGCGCGAGCAGAACGATGTCTTCGCCGCGTTCGCGCAACGGCGGCACCGTGATCGGCACCACGTTGAGCCGATAGTAGAGATCCTCGCGGAAGCGCCCGCCCGCCACTTCGTCGGCGAGGTTCTTGTTGGTGGCGGCGACGACGCGCACGTCGACACGGATGATCTCGCTGCTGCCAACTTTCTGGATCTCGCCCTCCTGCAGCGCGCGCAGGACCTTGGTTTGTACCTTGAGGCTCATGTCGCCGACTTCGTCCAGGAACAACGTGCCTCCGTCGGCCGCCTGCCACTTGCCTTCGCGTGACTGCACGGACCCGGTGTACGCGCCCCGCTCGGCTCCGAAGAGTTCGGACTCGATCAGTTCTTCGGGAATGGCGGCACAATTGACTTTGACGAAGGGGCCGCCGGCGCGGGCGCTGCGGTCGTGGATGGCCTGGGCCAGCAGCTCCTTGCCCGTGCCGGATTCGCCGAGAATCAGAACGCGCGCGGGCGTGGGTGCCACACGCCGGATCTGCGCCATGACTTCCACCGCAGCACGGCTCTCGCCCATGAACTCGCGGCGCTTGCCGGCGCGCGAACGGAGTTTGCGGTTCTCGCCGGCGAGCGCGCTGTGGTCGAGGGCGTTGCGCGATGTGAGAAGAATTCGCTCCTTGCCGCAGTCCTTCTCCAGAAAGTCGAACGCACCCAGCCGGGTGGCCTCGACCGCGCGGTCGATGGTGCCCTGCCCGGTGAGAATGACGACGAGCTGGTCGGGCTTCAGGCGGCGAATGTCCGCCAGCACCTCGAGGCCGTCGCGGTCGGGCATGGACAGATCGAGAAACACGACATCGAACGACTCGTGCGCGAGCAGCTCCAGCGCCTGCGTGCCGCCGGGTGCCGTCGCCGTTTCCCAGCCGGTGTTGCGGTGGATCATTTCCAGCATCCGCCGGATGTTGGGTTCGTCGTCGATGATGAGAACGCGTCCGGGCATCATGCCTCCCTGTGCGCGGCCGGCGCGGGCGGAGGACCGGCCAGCGGCAGTCGAATAATGAAAGTAGTACCAGCACCGACGGTGCTCTCTACGGCGATGTCGCCGCCGTGCAGCAGCACCGCATTCTTGACCATGGCCAGCCCGAGGCCGGTGCCCTCGCGGCGCGTCGTGAAGTAGGGTTCGAAGATGCGCGCGCGGTGCTCCGGCGGAATGCCCGGTCCGTTGTCGCCGACGCGCATGACGGCCTGGCCGTCCGCGCACTGAACGGAAGTACGCACCACGGTTCCGCCAGCCGGCATCATCGCCACCGCGTTGTCATACAGATTGATCAGCACGCGGCGCATCGCTTCCGGATCGAACGGGAAGCGGTCGAGCGGATCCGCCGCCGCGTGCGTGGTCGTCACCTGCGGATAGAGCGCGGCCACGTCGTGGGCGAGGGCGTCCAGTGAGCCTGCGCGCACCTCCAATTCGGGCATCTTTGCAAACTCGGAGAACTGGCGGACCAGGCGCTGCAGCTGCTCGACTTCCTCCCCGACCACGCGCGTGCTTTCGGCGAGCAGCGCGCGGAAGGCGGGGTCGTCGCCGCGATACTGGTCGCGCAGTTCTTCGATGGTGAGCCGGATCGGCAAGAGGGGGTTCTTGATCTCGTGCGCCAGGTGTCGCGCCACCTCGCGCCACGCCGCCATCTTTTCCATGTCCACCAGGCGCCGGCGCTGATCGTCGAGCCGCGCCACCATGTCGTTGAACGCATCCACCAGGTGCCCGGTTTCGCCGCCGCCGCGGATGTCCAGGCGGTAGCCCCAGTCGCCTGCTGCAACCATGCCGGCGCCGGCGGACAGCCGGCGGATCGGGGTTGCGATACGCTCGGCGATCAGGAGCGAGAGCGCCAGTGCGAGAACCACGCACGCGCCGTAGATGACAACGAAGGAATAGAAGAAGCTCCGCGTCAGCCCCGCGCGCGTGAGCTGCAGTGTGGCGAATAGCTGTCGCGCGGCGATGAGGTCCTCCGCACGGCGCAGGAAGGACGGATCCGTCTGGCTGAACAACAGGAGCCGTTCGTTTCCGGCGGGTGGCGTCCACGTGGCGAGGAGCAGGCTGCGGTCGGTGGACTCGAACAGCCGCAGGTCGCCGCCCGTGCCGGACGGCTTCGTGATGAAGGATCGGTTGCCGGTCAGGCGCTGGTATGTCTCGTTCGCGGAGAAGGAGAGCAACGGCGTGTCGAGTGTGTCGCCCGCGGCACCGGTGGCGCGCGCCAGCACGAACCCGTGCAGCGTCGAACCCAGGGACGCGCGGGACTTCATCGCGAGTGCGACGCGGCCCGAATCCGGAAGGGCGCCGCCCAGGTCCACCAGGAGCGCGCGGACATCGCCCGCGAAGCGCGCGCACTGTTCGTCCCACGCGTCGCGCGACATGGCGACACCGCTCTTTAGAGCCTCCTCCATGGTCTCGTTCAAGCCGACATTGAAAGTCTTGTCGAGCAGCGATTGCACCGCGAGTGCCAGCGGCACCGCGGGCAGCGCCGCCACCACGAGGCACATGACCACCAGACGCGAGCGGATCGATTTCATGGCCGTTCTTTCTCCACCGGTGGCCGGTACGAGGGCGAACGAAACCACGCGCTACGCCGGCCGGTGTCTTTTGACGACAAGCGCCGGATCAGGTCGTCGATGTTCAACACCTGTTCGCGCCACGTCCGGCTCGACTGTCCGCCCACCTGCTCCTGTACCCAGCCGACGATACTCTCCTGCTCTTTCCCGCGGAGCGGATACACGGCGATGGCCCATTCCACCGAGATGTCGGTGGCGTCATCCAGCGCGGAAAGCGGCATCACCGGCACTTGCTCCAGCCGTTCTACCGCCGCCGACACCAGTGCGAAGGACGCGTACGTGTACGACGTGTCGTCACGGACAAGCGCGTAGACGTTGTTCCATACGTCGCAGCGGATCTCCATGGAGTACAGACCGCGGCGCAGCGAGTGGTCGCGCGAATCCACCACGCGGTAGAGCAATTCGACCACGGCGGGGAGCCCGCTCTCCACCGTGTTGACCACCTGCTCGGTGAACAGGCCGGTGCTGATGATCGTGCACACAAGTTCGCTATTCATGGTGGTGACGTCCACGCGGGTGATCTGCGGTCGCGCCGCTGCGCGGGCCTCGGTTGCCGCCGCGGCGAGCCACGCGACGGCTGCCACCGCCGTTATCATCAGGGGGCGCCGCATCAGAACGAGAACCCCAGCAGCAGGTGGACGCGGAAGCGCTCGTCGGTGCCGCCGTCGGTGAGCGGGATGCCGACGTCCATGCCCAGCGTTCCCGCCCACGGCAACAGCACGCGCACGCCGTAGCCCGCGCCGACGTCGATGTCGTCCGCGTTCAGGGTCTCGCCGTGGCGGATCCCCTGGCCGGCGTCGAGGAACGCCAGTCCCACCACCCGCGGCCTGCCCGGAGACCCCGCGAGCGGCCAGCGGAGTTCCTCGTTGACGAGCCAGTATGCGTCGTCGCCGCCGGTGGGCGAGAGGCTCAGTTCGGCAAAGCCGCGCACCGAGTAGTTGCCGCCCAGCAGGAAGCGCTCGTAGTACGGCGTGCCGCGCGAGGTGACGCCGCCGCCAACGCGATTCGAAAGCACCCAGCCCTCGTGGATGTGCAGGTGGACGCGCGCATCCAGTGTCGCTTTGGTGAACGCTTGCGCTCGCTCGCCGATGTCTCCGTTGGCATTGAGTGTGGCGCGCAGGAATGAGCCGTGCGTCGGATACACGTCGCTGTTGCGCGTGTCCCGGAAAGCGCGAAACACGAGACCGGTGATGGTTGCATCTTTGGTGTCGGGGAGGAGTTCGTCGGGCAGCGAACTTGGCGTGGAGGACACATCCCCCACCGCGCTGAACGAACTGTCCGGACTCGCTCCGGCTGCCCCCACACCGAACTCCAGGCGCACCGCGTCGTTGAGCGCGTACTGGAGTGTCGCTTCCAAACCGGCGCGGCCGATGTTTTGCTTGTACGCGTCCCAACTCGTCGCGCCGCCGGGAGTGACGTTGCTCTGGTAGAAGAGCTGGTTGGTCCCGTAGACAAACAGTTTCGTGTTCAGCGCGAGGCGGCCGCTTTCGGAGATCGGCTTACGCCATTCGCCATCCATACCGGCCATGCGGAAGCCGAGGCGCAGGCCAAAGCGCAGTTGCGAATCCTCGCCGAGCGTGTTGTCGAAGCGCACGCCGAGGAGTGTCAGAAACCAGCCGTTGAGGTCGTTGTACCCGAATCCGGTTTCGAAGACCGGGTTGCCGCGCTCCTCCAGCGCCACCTTCAGCACCACGTCACCGCGCGCGCTGCCCGGCTGCGTCGAGAAATCGACCGACTTGAAATACCCGGTGAGTACGAGCCGTGTCCGCGCCGCGTCGAGAATGTCGGCGTCGATTCCGTCGCCGGGCTCCAGGGCCAGGTGGCGCAGCACCACCGGCGAGGCGGTGCGCTCGTTGCCCGTGATCTCGACCCTTTCCAGCCGAAGCGAGGGCTGCGCACCCGCCAATCCGGCCAGTACCGTGCACAACAGCACAAGGATTACAATGAGGAGGCGCTTCATGGCATCGCCGAAGCGCAAGTGTTGTGCCACGGGTGGGAGCGTGTCAATCAGCGCTAGTGTATTGTTAAATAACATGTTACGAGGCTGGTGCGGCCGGCGCAATCCCACCGACTGTGAAGAAACCGCACACCTGTGACTGGCGGGACCGGGTGGGTGGCCTGGTCGAAGTCAGGTCGTGATTACCAGCGTTCAACACCCCCGCGCCCGATGGGAGGGGCGGTGAATCCCCTGCTCGAGCGCCGCGAAGACTACGCGATTGGCGAAGCGGCGCCGACTCGCTTCGACGACGAGGAGTGGGAGTGGTGAACACCTCGGTGAAGCGCGGTGACGTGATCCTGGAGTCTCGGCCACGGCCAGGGCGGCGAGATCCGCAAGATGCGGCCGTGCGTGGGGCGCTGCGGCTGCAGAGCACGGCCACGCCGGGCTTCGCACGGGGTGGCCGCAAGGCATCGGGACTGGAACGCGGTAGCCAGTAGACGCTGGCATCACCGCACGTTGGGGCTTAGACTGGCCAGCATGACAACCCCCGCTTCCGGCGAAAAGCTCTTCATGCGCGACGAGGGCCGCCGTGCCCGCGCCTCCGGCCCGCCGCCCGACCTCCTCGAACGCGCCGCGCGCCGCTTGTACATCCTCGCGCTTCTGTACGCGTTCATCTTCTTCATGGCGGGGCTCTTTCCGCAGTTCATGGACCCCGCCGACCGCGCCCGCTTCACCACCCGCTTCATCTCCTGGGGACCCGGCAGCATTTCCATTGCGATGGCGTTGCTGGTGGCGGGTGTGGCCCGAAGCCGGCGCCTGCCGCTCTCACAAATCATGCTCATCGGACTCGTGTTCGAGGTGGTGGGCAGCTACGGCATCGCGGTGGCGGAGTTTGCGGATCCAACCGGGCTCTCCGGCGACCAGCGCCTGGGTCTGTCGTGGGTGGCCGTGTGGGTCCTGCTGTACACGGTTGTGGTTCCCAACCCGCCGCGCCGTGCCGTCGTTGCCACGCTGGTTTCGGTGAGCTCGGTTCCTGTCGTGCTCGCCCTGGCGATCGGTGAACATCCCGTCCCCGGCCTCACACCGATGAGGTTTTTCTTCGGGCTTGTGTTCCCGTATCTGCTGGTTGCGCTGATGGCGTACGTGGGCTCGCGTGTGGTCTACGGTCTCGGCAGGGAAGTCACCCGCGCGCGCGAGCTGGGCGGCTACCGGCTCATCGAGCGTCTCGGCAGCGGCGGCATGGGCGAAGTGTGGCGCGCGGAGCATCACCTGCTGGCGCGGCCCGCCGCCATCAAGCTGGTGCGCACGTCCGATGGGTCCGACGAACGCCACCATCGCGAACTGCAGGAGCGGTTCGGGCGCGAGGCGCAGGCCACCGCGCTGATGCGCTCGCCGCACACCATCGAACTCTACGACTTCGGAATGGCCAACGACGGCACCTTCTACTACGTGATGGAACTGCTGGAAGGCTTCGACCTGGAAACACTGGTCAAGCGCTTCGGGCCGGTTCCCGCCGAGCGCGCCGTCGCCATGCTCGCGCAGGTGTGTCATTCGCTGGGCGAGGCGCACGCCAACGGCCTGATTCACCGCGACATCAAGCCCGCCAACGTGTTCGTGTGCCGCTACGGCCGCGAAGTGGACTTCGTGAAGGTGCTGGACTTCGGGATGGTCAAGAAGCGGTACGTGGACGATGACGACGACACCCAGCTCACCAGCGATCACGCGGTGGCGGGCACGCCCGCGTACATGGCCCCCGAGCAGGTGCTGGGCAACCGGCCGGTCGACGCGCGCACCGACGTCTACGCGGTGGGCTGCGTGGCGTACTGGTTGATCACCGGGCAGGTGGTGTTCACGGGCAAGACGGCCATGGAGGTCGTCACGCTACACGCGCACGAGACGCCGGTTCCACCATCGGCGCGAACGGAACTGGAGGTTCCGCCGGCGCTGGAGGAGGTCGTCATGGCGTGTCTCTCCAAGAACCCCGACGAGCGGCCCGCATCCGCGGACGCGCTTGCGGCGGCGCTGAAGAGCATCGCGACACGCACCACGTGGACCACCGAGCGCGCGCACGAATGGTGGGATCTGCATAAGCCGGTGCGCGGGACCGCTTGACGCGGGAGGGTAGGAGTTGCGGTTGTCGTACTGCTTGCGGAGGCGGCAGCTGTGCCGGGAGGTGGGGCGCCCCTTGCCATGGGCGCATTGAATGGCGTTCAATAGTCGGGTCGCAGAAGCCGGAACGGATTGGCGCCCCAGATGACCTCCTACTACTCCCGGAAGCTCGCCGGCCGGCGCCTCGAGCGCTGCTATGAGATCGCGGCGCCGCGCGTGCAGCGGTACTTCGAGGCCGAGATCGTCCACGCCCTCTCGCGCATCCGTCCCACCGACAGCGTTCTTGAACTGGGTTGTGGCACCGGGCGCATCGCGCGGCGCGTGGCCGATGTGGCAGCGCGCGTGGTCGGCATCGATACCGCCGCCGAGAGTATCGCTTGCGCAAGGGAGACCGTGCATGCGCCCAACTGCGTCTTCATGGAGATGGACGCGCTCCACCTGGGCTTTCCGAATGACTCATTCGATGTCGTGCTGTGCCTGCAGAACGGCATCTGCGCGTTCCGCCTCGATACTGCGTCGCTTATCAAAGAGGCCCTGCGCGTCACCCGCCCCGGCGGACGCGTGCTCTTCTCCAGCTACGCCGACGCGTTCTGGGAACACCGCCTCGCCTGGTTCGACGCCCAGGCGGCAGAAGGTCTCGTGGGCCCCGTGGACCACGCGGCCTCAATGGACGGCGTCATCGTCTGCACCGACGGCTTCCGCGCCGGCCGCATGACCCCCGCGGGTTTCCAGGAGTTGTGCGCGAAGGTAGGTGTTGCGGGCGAGGTCACGGAGGTGGACGAGAGCAGCGTGGTGTGCGAGGTGCGGAAGGGGTAGGGCGGCAACACGCGCAGTGGACAGTGGCGCGGGCGAGGGCTATGCTTCCGTTGGCCGAGGTCGAGAAAAGGAGAACGTCATGCCGCTGGTCGTCGGCGCGATACTGGCAGTTGCCGTAGGGCTGATGGGCACGGGCGTCGGCCTGGACCGCGACCGCAGCTTCTATCCCACCATCACCATCGTTGTCGCGTCATACTATGTCCTGTTCGCCGTCATGGGAGCGCCCACGCAGACGCTCGTCCTCGAGACCCTGATTGGTGTGGCGTTCGTGTTGGCCGCGCTGATCGGATTCAGATCGTCGCTCTGGCTGGTGGCGGGCGCGCTTGCGGCGCATGGCCTTTTCGATCTTGTGCACGACCGGGTCATCTCCAACACCGGCATGCCAGTCGTGTGGCCCCCGTTCTGCTTCGCGTACGACGTGGTTGCCGCCGGCTACCTCGCGTGGCTGCTCAAGCGCGGTCGCGTTCCCGTCCGGCCGAAAGCGGAACTCCCGCATCAGGCGGGGTGAATAGATCATGAGCATCGGGGCAGACCACATCGCCGGCGCAATTGCCGTTGGCATTGGTGCGACCATGGTAATGGATCTTTGGAATCTGTTCCTGAAGCGCGCGTTTGGCATTGCATCACTCAACTACTGCTTGCTCGGGCGCTGGCTTCGCCACATGCCGGGAGGCACTTTCAGGCATAAGAAGATCACCGCCGCGCCGCAGAAGTCATTTGAGTGCGCGACCGGCTGGATGGCCCATTACACCATTGGTGTCACGTTCGCGCTGGTGCTTGTTGTGGCTACCTCCGGTGACTGGCTCTTGCAACCCACCTTGCTGCCCGCGCTGCTATACGGCATTGCCACCGTGGTCTTTCCGTTCTTCATCATGCAGCCGTCGCTTGGCCTCGGCATTGCCTCATCGAGAACCCCGAAGCCAGCGCAGGCCAGACTGAAGAGCCTTGCAACGCACACCGTGTTCGGACTCGGGCTGTACGTGTGCGCCAGGGGAGTAAGCTACCTGCTTCGGGCCCGCGCCTGACAACTCCTTCAGGTCCGTGAGTATGCTGATCGGCCTGATTCTCCTGTCCCTCGCGGCACCCGCCGCTGCTGCCGACGGGGTGACGATCGGGGTTGGATGAAGAAAACAAGAATCGCAATTGTCGTGTTGCTGGTAGTGGCGGCCGCGTACGGCGCGTGCTTCATGGTTCTTTTCTGCGACCCCAGCCCGTCTCCGCCCCCCAGGTACACCATTCTCGTCAACGAACCCAATGTGTTCGCGGGCGGCTATCTTGACGAGACATCCCACTTGGCCGTGTCGCCCAACGAGCAGTGGATGGTGTATGCAGCCTTTCGGAGCGGCAATGCCCTGTACGTCAGCACTCTCGATATCCATGTTTACGATCTCCGCTCAGACACTGATTGCCGGGTCGCAACCCACGTAGAGAATGAAGCAAATGTCCCGGAACGGCTCGCGACGCACATGGAGGCATCGTGCTGGCTCGATGAGGGTCTTGCGTTTCCGTGGGAACCCTCCGGCTATGCAAAAGGGTTTCTCCGGGGGAGGGTATACCATGCGGTTGTCGTGGCTGACAGCTGTGAAATGCGAATGATCGAAAGCGATTCGTTGCAATGGACTTGTGGTTCGCCATCTGAGCGCGCACGTGCAATTGGGTACCAGGTAACCCGCAACTCGATCGAGTCGCGGGCGTGGAATGGTGACAGAGCCGGCTCTTCCGTCTACCGGGCAACCTGGAAGGGCTCGAACGAACAAGATCAAATTGCCATCCTTGAACGAATCGAGGCCAATGGCAACGCGGTCGAACTGACGCGGCGGAGGAGCCGCTTTGGTGGTTGGGAAATCCAGAGTTTGAGCATCAGTCCCGGCGAGCGCTATGTGGCGTACCTGGCGCGTGAGTATTCGCATTGGGATTATCCAATGCTCGCCTTGTGGCCGGTACGCCCGCGCGACATCCGCCTGTTCATTGTCGATACGCAGACCGGGATCGAGTACGCACTTGGAGCGGCAGAGGACCTGCACAGTGCAACGTGGACACAGGACGGCAAGGCGCTATACTTCATCGAGCGCAACAAGGGAATCTGCCGGATCCGCATGGATGAGCTGGACGACTAGTCTGTCACAACGGGTTCATGCGCCAGTTGGCCAGGAAGGCACAAGATGAAGAAGGTCTATTCAGCGAAGAATGAAAGCGAGCTCGTGGTGTTGCGCTCCGTCCTCGACGCCGAGGGCATCCCATGCTTCGTCCACAACGAGATGTTCGGCTCCATCGTTGTCGGCCCCAAGATCGACAACTACAACGCCAAGTCAATCATGGTGCCCGATGAACTCGAAGCCCGCGCCCGGGACATCGTCGCCCAGTTCGAAACCGAACACCCGGCAGAGGACTCAGCCCCCATCACCCTCCGCGACCGCCTGCGCATGATCCTCGAGACGGGCCTCTTCTCCTGGTTCATCCCGGGCCGCTCAAGAAGGAAGACTGAGGGGGATTGAGAATGTGGATGGCCTGTGGAAGTCGCAAGATCTGAGCGCTGGTCACCCACCGCACACCGGCTCGGCATCGCGAGCGCGATTGGCATCTTCGGCATCGGGGTGTGCTACGTCGCAGTCATCGCGCTCTGGATGATCATCGAGGCCACCCCGCGCGAGCCCATCGGCGACCCTTATCTCGCCGTGATGGAAGTCCTCACCATCCTGTCCGCCCTCGCACTCGCCGGTCTCGTCATCGCCCTCTGGTTCTTCGCCGACGCACCGCGCCGCGTCCCCGCCCTCGCCGCACTCGTGACCGGCAGCCTCGCGGCCGGCCTCACCATGACCGTCCACTTCGTCCAGCTCACCGCCGTCCGCCAACTCTGGCGCGCCGGCCACCTCCCCGACTACCGCCTCGTCTGGCCCTCCACCCTCTTCGCCGTCGAATACTTCGCCTGGGACGTACTGGTCGGCATCATGATGGTGTCGATTGGAT
>JAOUHG010000043.1 GCA_029865265.1 Candidatus Krumholzibacteriia bacterium
CGGTGACATTGTCGCCGCCCTCGGGCACGTCGAACGTGATCGTCATCGAGGGATTGAACGGGTTGGGCACGGGATCGTGAAGAACGAAACGCGCGGGTACGGGGCTATCATTAATACCCGTGGGCACCTCGCTGATGGTCAGGTTGATGCCGATGAGGTCCCCGAGCGTGTTGGGCGACGTGGTATCGAGACGCAGTTCGATCACGTCGCCAATCTGAACCGGGATGCCGGCAATTACGCCCGCCCCCCCCGTCCCGGCGGCGAAATTCATCGGGCTGCTGCGCGTGAAAGGATCCCCGGAATAGAGACTGCCGACGGTCAGTAGCGAGCCGTTATGCAGCGGCGACCAATCGACCGCGCGGCCGATGTCCCGCGTCAACCAGGCAGACCCGGCAATGTCGACCGAGCCCGCGACGGGACTTGTCCATATGACGTTGGCGTCTCCCTGGCTGGGACCGTTCGCGGGATCCGTGGTGTGCACAACAACATCCCCCATGAACCACTCAACCACCGGGTCGGGATCCATGACCGCCTTGAACCACGCCGGCAGATACTCCGCGGGCGCCGCTTCGCCAACCGCCCATGCCGGCTGAGGAAACCCCAGGCCCAACTCCTGCCACGCAGCAACGCCGGGCAGGGCATTGCTGCCCTCCCGATACGTCCACGGGCCGTTGGGATTCGACAGGTCGCTCCAGTCGGCCGCCAGGTCCCAGGTGGATGCAAGACAAGGAGAGGCCACTACGAGGATCAGGATGCATGCCATCGCGCGCATCGCGGGTTACCTCCTGTTAACGACCACCGCTATTAGGCCTCCGGGTTGGAAAGTGGTCTCAAGTTAACGATAAGTTTGGCATGGCGCGCACCCCGTTGAAAGCCGTTTGCGAGTGGAGTATCATTCGCGGCTTGGCGAAGTGCCACTTACTCAAGGGAAGGTGCCGCATGAAACGGTTTTCTGGACTCGCATTGCTCCTGGTTGCATTGCTCGCAGTGGGTTGTGGAGGATCGGACAGCCCCGCCGGACCCGGCGGTGGTGGTGGCCCCATCGGAGGTGGCGGAAATTCGTTTACGGCCACCGTGGATGGCCAGCCGTTCAAGGCCGACGTGGGCACCATCCAGGTCACCGGCAATACGCCCGCGACGCGCCAGGGCACGCTGGCCATCTCAGGATTTCAGACCTCAACCGGCGTCGGGCTCACGCTCATCATCTCGTTCTTCATCGGACCCGCCACGCAACCGCTGGGCGTTAACACCGGCACCAACCCCGGCGGAACCGGATCGGTGCTCATGGCCCCGGACATCTGGATGACACCACTGAACGGTCACGCGGGTTTTGTCACCGTGACCGCGCGCACCGACAAGCGCATCGCGGGGACGTTCAACTTTACTTCCGACGGTATTCTGCCCGGCATTGTTCCCGCATCGCGCGTGGTGACCAATGGCAAGTTCGACATCACCATCGACACCGGTCTGCCACCGCTCCCCAGCGGGGTTGGTAGCACCGCCATTGCGAACATCGGCGGCCAGCCGTGGAACGCGGCGACCATCGTGGGCCTGCATCCCGGCGCGGGCGTGTTCAGCGTCAACGCCAACAACACGGAGTACTCGGTCACACTCGTGACTTCCACGCTGGTCTCGGCGGGAAACACCTACGGGATTCCGTCGCAGATGGGGATGACGATCACGCACGTCGGCACAACCGATTCGTGGTATGGCGGCGTCGGTGCGGATGTCGGCAGCGTGACCATTTCGACATTCGATGCGAACCGGCTGGTCGCTTCCTTCAGCGGGACGTTCCAGCCAATCGGCACTGCGGTCGGCACGCTCACCGTCACCGGTGGGGCGATCAACGCGTATCTGGAGTAGCCGGCGCGCGTCCGCGCGGGACTGAGGAAGCAAACGCACGGTGAGGCCATCCTCACCGTGCGTTCGTGTTTCTAGTCGAAGATCTTCTTGGTCTTCACGTACGCCGTACGGGCCTTTCGGCCGCGGCAAGTAGCAGCCGTCGGGCAACCGTCACGCGCCAGCCTTCCACTGCATCGCCTGGTAACGGTCGATCACCGCGCGCGCGTTGAACAACAGGCGCTCCTTGCCCAGGCGCTGGTCGAAGCCCGCGTTGCGCACCACCTCCAGCACGCCCGGGTTGAGGGCGCACAGCCACACCACCGTGCCGCGCTCGGTTGCCCGATGCTCGGCTGCCATCAGCGCCTCCAGCGCGGAGTACTCCAGGTCGGCGACGCGGCTCAGGTCCAGCGCGACCACGCGCGGCGAGTACCTGGCAACCAGCTCGTTTATCTTCTCGCCCACCCTGCCCGCGTTGACAAAGAAGATGCTGCCCTCCGGCCGCAGGATCAGCAGGCCGTCAAAGGTCTCGTCGTCCGGATGCCGGGGCGAGAGCGGCCGTAGCACGTCGGCGCCGCGCTTGCGCCCGATCACACTGACGCGCGGATTCGCCGCCCGGCTGGACAGCCCGATCAGCGACAGGATGATCGCCACCACGATGCCCTGCAGCGTACCGAACAACAGTACGCCCAGTGCCGCCGCGATCGCCCACCGGAACTCCATCTTGCGCACCTGCCGGATTGCGTGGAACTCCCCCGGCCTGATCAGGGGAATGGAATAGGCGATCACGATCGCGGCGAGCGTCGCGTTTGGCATCAGGCCGAGGACCGGCGCGAGCAACAGCATCGTCCCCAGCGCGACGCCGGCGGTGACCATCGAAGCCACTTGCGAACGCCCCCCGACGGACCTCACCAGTGCGGTCTGCGACGTGCCGCCACCGGCTGGCATGGAACCGAACAGCGCGCCAACGACGTTGCCCGCACCGGTGGCCACCAGCTCGCGGTTCGCCTCGACCGGCGGATCGTCTGTCCGCGCAAACGCGCGTCCGGCGGCAATGGTCTCCGCAAAGCTCATCAGCGCGATGCCGATGGCACCAGGCGCCAGTGTTGCGACCAGTTGCAGGTCCGGAAGTGTCAGCCGCGGGAAGCCTGGTGGGATCAGGCCAACCGTTGAGACACCGCGTGCTTGCAGGCCGAAGAACCACGAGGCGGCGATGGCGCCGCCCACCGCGACCAGCGGCGCCGGGGAACGCGGCCACCGCCGCTCCATCACGATCAGCACGGCAAAGGTCACGGCGCCCACGGCCAGCGTGACCGGCGAAGCATCGGGCAGCGCGTGCGCGAGGGAGTACAGGTCGTGCATGAACCCATGCTTGGCAAAGTGTACCCCGAGCACCTTCGGCATCTGGTCGAACACGATCACGACGCCAATGCCTGCCTTGAAGCCGGTTAGCACCGGGGAGGAGATGAAGTTGGCCACGAAACCGAACCGCAGCAGCCGTGCCGCCAGCAACATCATGCCAACCAGCGCGGTCAGCGTGGCGGTGGCCGTGACGAGCTTGGCCGGGTCGCCGTCCGGCACCGCGATACCCAGCTGGGTGCCGCACAGAATTGCCAACGTCGTGGTGGAGCTGACGCTGAGGACGCGCGAAGTGCCGAGCAAGGCGTAAACCAGCATCGGCACGAACGCGGTGTACAGACCCACCTGCACCGGCAGGCCGGCGACGGTCGCGTATGCCATGGCCTTGGGCAGCACGACGGCCGCGGCCACGAGCCCTGCAATGATGTCGAAACGTGGTTCCCCCGTGCCGGGCGGCCGGGTATTTTTCACGTTCATGTGCCTTCTCCTGCGGCTTGCCTGGCGCTCCCTGCTCTCTTACACCGGCTGCCAGGCACCCAGTGTGGCACAATCCGGATTCCTCGCCAACTTCCTCGCCCTCCCCGTGCTCGCCGCTGCGCAAACCCCCGAGCTCTCCTACCGCCTTGAACTCGTGCGCCGGTACGCCCCTCACCGCGGCGCGTCCCGAACGGTACCCGGTTGTGATCACACCCGCGCCGGGCGCAACGAGACTGCTCGTCGCTCCAAGCGTCGCGCGAGGGGTGACAGGTCACTCTCGTTCGCAGCGGATCGGTGTGAGCTCCGCGGTGATCGAGTCGAAGGTGGCGCACCACCCGTGTTTCACCGCGCCCGTCACCACCAGGTAGCGGGCGGCCGAGGTGAGCAGCAGCGGCCGCTCGACCTCCGGGATGACGGTTCCGTCGGAGCCCGCGATGAGCCACCGGTGATAGTGGCCCATGAACAGAAACGCCTCGGGCACAGCGCTGAAGCAACGGGGAGCCCGGCTCAGCAAGTCGGACATTTCACCGATATGCCACAGGTCCGGAATACTCGTGGGGTCACGCCAGGGTTCGATATGGCTGAATCGGCAGTTCTCCAGGACGAGATGGGGCTCCAACCGGGACGCAAACTCGAGCAGATCCGGTTCGGCCTCATTGCGGATCTCGTCTGACACCTCGTGGCTCAGGCCGATGTCGTGGTTGCCCCACACGCCCACTGCTCCCGCGTCGCGGAGAATGCGCGCCACGTCCCCACCCGCTTCCCCGCGCCGAAACGTCTCGAAGGCATCACCCAGCGTGACCACCTGCTCAACGCCCGCCTCCCGAAACTTCGCCAGGGCGTTGTTGAGCGGTGCTATCGCGTCGTGAATATCGGAGAGAATTCCAAACAGCACACCGTGCCTCCTACGCTCCCGCCAGCGCCGCGTGGAGTTCGAGCGCGGCCACGTGGAACGTCTCTACGTGTGGGATCCCGAGAGTATGGTACAATAAGCAATCTCGGGGCGCGCAGCTGCGTTGGACGTCGTGGCTGCTCCATGCGCTACTCACTTGCCAACAGCCCCCTTCCAGCCCGGAGGACGACCCCATGAAACGATTCGCCCTGCCCTTGCTTTGCATCCTGCTCCTTGCACCGCAAGTGCCACCGGCTGCCGCGGCCACACCCGCGCACCTGTGGAGCCAGCGTCTCGGCGGTACGGACAACGACAGCGGATTCGGGATCGCCACCGACGCATCCGGCAACGTGTACTTCACGGGGGCCTTCGAGGGAACAGTGGATTTCGGGGACGGCCCGGTGATGAGCGCCGGCCTCACCGACGTCTTCCTGGTCAAGTACGACGCCGCCGGCACATACCTGTGGAGCCAGGCCTTCGGAGATCCGGGCTTCGAGAGCGGAATCTCGGTTGCCACCGATGCCTCGGGTAACGTGTTCATGACGGGGTACTTCGACGGGACGGTGAATTTCGGGGGCGGGCCACTAGTGAGTGCGGGCGGCTACGATATCTTCGTCGCCAAGTACGGCCCCGACGGGACGCACCTCTGGAGCCAGGGCTTTGGAGATTTCGATGACGACATGGGTTACGCCGTGGCCACCGACGCCTCCGGCAACGTGATCGTGACGGGGCACTTCAGCGAGGTGGTGGACTTCGGAGGCGGGCCGCTGGTGAGCAACGGCTTCAGCGACATCTTCGTCGCCAAGTACAGCCCCACCGGAACGCACCTCTGGAGCCAGGCCTTTGGGGGTACGAACTTCGACGATGGAAACTCGGTTGCCACCGACGCCTCTGGCAACGTGTTCGTGACCGGGTCCTTCTGGAGCGTCGCAGACTTCGGGGGCGGACCGGTGCTGAGCGCCGGCTTCAACGACATCTTCGTCGCCAAGTACAGCCCCTTGGGAGCGCACCTCTGGAGCCAGACCTTTGGGAACGGCGGCAGTGACGTCGGGAGGTCGGTTGCCACCGACGCCTCCGGCAACGTGTTCGTGACAGGGCATTTTTCAGGGACGGTGGACTTCGGGGGCGGGCCGCTGGTGAGCGCCGGCTCCAACGACATCGTCCTCGCCGGGTACAGCCCCACCGGGACCCACCTCTGGAGCCGGCGGTTTGGAGGCACGAGCAGCGACTCCGGGAACTCGGTCGCCACCGACGCCTCCGGCAACGTGTTCATGACCGGGATCTTCCGGGGGACGGTGGATTTCGGGGGCGGGCCACTGGTGAGTGCCGGCGACTACGACATCGTCATCGCCCGGTACGGACCCACCGGGACCCACCGCTGGAGCAGGCGTTTCGGGAGCAACGGCCCGGACAACGGACGCTCTCTTGCGACCACCGCGTCCGGCAACGTGCTGCTCACCGGGGACTTCGGGGGGACGGTGGATTTCGGGGGCGGGCCGCTGGTGAGCGCGGGCTCCGGTGACATCCTCGTCACCCGCTACGCCGGCAATCCCCTCGAACCCGTGATCACCAGTATCGCGGACATCGGCAACGACCAGGGCGGCAAGGTGAAGATCCGCTTCGAACGCTCGGGCGCAGACGACGCACTCGCGGGTACGCCGGTCACCCGCTATGCAGCCTTCCGGCGCGACGACGCACCGCCGGCCGCGGTGGCACCGGGTGAGCGCGTGCTCCTCGAGGACGGCTGGACGCAGGTCGGCTGGGTGGATGCGTTCGGCAACAGCACCTACGGAATCGATGTGCCCACGATCGGAGACTCCACGCAGGCGCTGGGCCAGTACTACTCCACGTTTCTCATCCGTGCCGCCACAAATGTGCCCACGGTGTACTTCGATTCGCCGGCCGACAGCGGGTATTCGATCGACAACCTCGCACCGGGTGTGCCCGGAGGTCTGCTCTACAACAGTGGCGTGCTCTCGTGGAACGAATCGCCCGCGGCGGACTTCGACTACTTCACGGTCTACGGCGCTAACGTGGATGACTTCGGTTCAGCCACGATCGTGGACTACACCATCGGCACCGGCATGGATGTGACCGCGTCGCCCTGGGTCTACTACTTCGTCACCGCGACGGACTTCTCGGGCAACGAGGGCTTGCCGGTGAAGGTGAACACCGCCTCCGGTGTGGGCGGAACGCCGCAGTCATACGTGCTCTCGGTGTCCAACTACCCCAACCCGTTCAACCCCCGCACCACGGTGAGCTACACGGTGCCTTCGCGTGGCAACGTGACCGTGGCCATCTATGACGCGCGCGGAGCGCGGGTGGCGACACTGGTGGAGAACGAGAGTCGCGAAGCGGGTGCGTACCGAATGGAATGGAACGGGCGCACGGACGCCAGCGTGGCCGCGAGTTCCGGCGTGTACTTTGCGCGCATCGAGCACGCGGGCCTGGTTCGCACGAAGAAAATGGTGCTGCTCAAATAGCGGCGAGCCGTTCTAGGCCGACTTCCGCTTGCGGATCACCAGGTCCACTTCGCAGTCGAGGATGTGGAGGAGCGCGAGGAGTTGACCGAAGGACTTGCGGGTGTTGGTCTGGTCAACGAGCCGGTAGAACTGCGTGGCCGAGGTACCCAGGCGCCGAATGATCTCGCGCCTGCTGAGGGGGCTGGCCTTGAGGCGGTTCTGCGCCTCCAGGGTGAGTCTGTAGATGATGGCGTCGCGCAGGTACTCGGGATCCTCATTGTAGTCCAGCACCTGCTCGGCATGGATAGTCCCCTCCCGGCCCGACTCGAGGACGTATGTGAACCCCTCGCGCCCGAGCTCCTCGTCCACATGAACCTCGCGGACGAGATCCCCGGTCTTCGGGCCCTTCTCGGTCTGACCGTAAGGGTACACGTAGGTCCGGCTCCCCATCCGCACCTCGAAGGCCTTCTTGCGGTTGTTGTAGCTGACGGTCCGAATCTTCACAGCAGACCCTCTTCGTCCAATTCGCGAATCAACCGAAGGATCTTGGCAGTTGGCTTTCCCTTCATGGGAAGGCCGTTCTGGAGGTCCCACTTCAGGACCAGTCGGCCCTTTCGGTACACATGAACATGACGTGGCGTATGATCGCCAGTCCATGTGACAAACACGTAGTTCCCCCGCCGCACCTTCCCCACAAGACGTAATGTTACCTCTGGAGGTACCACTTGTCAATAGGGGACCGTGGCTTTCGCTATACCACAGTTGGCAGGGGTATCTTTGTGAGTTCGCTACCTAATGCGTGCTTCGAATTCTACGCAATCGAGGTCAAGAACATCAGGGAGTGCACCGCTAAGCATGAAGAATTTTGGATCATCGTCAATGCGATGAACTCGGTAGATATGATACTCGTGCCGACGCATCGGCACGAACGCGGTGTACATGATGCATTTGCATCATTCGGTGACCGCCGCGTGACGAGGGTTTGATTCCTCGGTCATAATAGTGTGGGTCACCCCGTGTGACCTGGCCATACGTATCCAACCCCCTTGGGATGCGGCCGTACGTCCAGCAAAGAGGAGGCGCCATGAAACCGCGCGCCTTGTGGACCAGCCGTGTTTCTATTCTTTTTCTGACCGCCGCGATGATGACCATCGCGGCATGCTCCGACGATTCCACGGTGGCACCGGCACCAGTCCCACCGACCAATGACCGCTACGTCAACCAGGCCACCGGGAGCGACGCCAACAGTGGCTCGGCGGGGTCCCCCTGGAAGACCATCAGCCATGCCGTCGCCACCGCGGACAGCATGATCACGATCCGGGTTGCGCCCGGAACCTACAACACCGCAAGCGGCGAGACATTCCCCATCACCATGAAGGAGGGGCAGCGGCTCATCGGTGACGTGGCGAACAAGGGCGCGGGAACGACGCCCACCCTGATCCAGGGCGAAGCGGCGTACACGCTTGGCATGATGGAAGGAACCGCCGTCATTGGAGCCGATGACACACATATTGCGGGTTTCTCATTCGACAATGACACGCATGCACTGGGGTACGGCGGTATCCTGGCGGATGGCGTCCGGATGGAGATAGACCACAACACGTTTCTCAACCCCATGTACGTCGGTGTTATCGGCGGTAACGGCGCCGACCTGGACATCCACGAGAACATCTTCCAGACGCCGTACTACGGGGTGTGGGCAGAGAGCGCCGGGGTGGTCGAGCTGCGGGACAACATCGCGGGCGGATACTTCACCATACGTGCCTACGGGGCCGCTGATCTTACTGTGCGGAACAACACGATGAACAACGGCACCGGGTGCATACAGTGCGGTGGCCCGCTGATCGCGATCGAGGAGAATTCCTTCAACTACACCGGGAACTACGGCGCAATCTCGGTCGACAGCGGCTCGCCCACGATCCGAAACAATACGTTCACCGGCAATGCAGCACTCTATGTCGAGTACGCAGGCAATCCGGATGCGGGCACCGGTGCAATCCCGGGAGGCAACAACTTTTCCGCCATCACCGGTCCCGCGGTGAAGCACACGGGCACCGGAACGGTGATGGCGATCGGAAACACCTGGGCGCACGACCCGCCGCAGGAGGGCGTCGACTACACCATCACGGGTGGCGGAACGGTTGTGACGCAATAGCTCCGCATTCACAAGGACAGGAGGCCTCCCATGGCATCCCGCATTCGCTTCTCGGCCGCGGTGTTTCTACTCCTTCTCGCCGGCACCGGCTTCGGGCCGCCCGCCCGGGCGCTCACCGTCATTCCCTCCCACGACTGGAGCGCCGCGTTCGGTGACCAGACCGCCCACCAGCGGGCGTACGCGGTGGCGATGGACGCCAGCGGAGCCGTCTACATGGCGGGGCCGTTCGTTGGGACCGTGAACTTCGGTGGCGGGGATCTCATCGCCGCCGGGTACGGAAACAGCGATATCTTCCTCGTGAAGTTCAACTCGGCGGGCGCACACCTGTGGAGCCAGCGTTTTGGCGACGCGGGCTCCCAGACCGCGGTATCGCTCGCCATCGACGCCAGCGGGAACGCGTACCTCACCGGATACTTCGACAGTACCGTCAACTTCGGTGGAGCCGACCTGACGTGCGTCGGCTTCAGCGACATCTACATCGCCAAGTTCAGCACGACGGGAGTGCACCTGCTCCCGCGCCCAGCGTGACTGACTTGGCCCCCGTCGACCAGCCGCTCGCCATGGCGTGCTTGACGCGCATGTGCGGGAAGTGCGGACCGGTGAGCTTCTCCCAGACGTCACCCACCACGAAGATCTCGGGGCGGCCGGCACCGATGACGGGGATGCGGACCGGCTTCCGATCCGTCCCGGAAAGGAACGCCGAGAATCACGGGGAAAGTGACATCCAAAAAGGAACCAGGACGGCGGGTGGAAGACGGGCTGGTGCCGGCGGGCACCGTGGACGCGCTCGGTGGACTACAGACCCACCAGTTCCGCGGCCAGTTCCAGCGCGTCCGTCGGCCAGTACGCCGGCGGCCGGGGCCAGTGCACACCCGGTCCGGCTTCCAACCGGCAGTTCAGCACCGTCTCTCGCCATTGCTGCGGGATTGCGTCGAGGCCGTGCACCGCTCCCAGCAGTGCGCCGCAGATGGCGCCGTTGGTGTCCGTGTCGCCACCGTGCGATACCGTCTCCACCATCCCCTCCTCGAGCGACTTCGCGTACAGCAACTCGTATAGCGCGTTGTGCAGGGCAATCTGCACCCGGCTCATGTTCGTGGTGTAGTCCCGCGGGGGTTCGGTCTTCGCCTGCGTGATGGCCCACATCAGGGATGCGTCCACCCCCATCGCCTTTGCCCGCTCGAGGAGGCGCTCGTACACCTTACGCGCCTCCAGCCCTTCGCGGATCGTCTCGGCAATCGCCACCACGTAGAGCGCATTCGCATCGCCGCAGACCGGATTGAGGTGGGTGATGGCGGCATCTTCCTGCGCCCAGCGCGCCACCTTGTCCAGGTCGTGCAGCGCGCCGAAGATCCCCAGCGGACTCACGCGCATCAGCGCCGCGTTGGCCTCGCTGGCCGGGTCGAACTTGCCGGAGAGCGCGTCGGATATGGTGAGTCCGTAGTCGAACGGACCCGAGGTCAGCCACGCGCGGTACGCCTCGCGCACCACGGCCATGTCGAACTCGCCGCGCTTCACGAGCGCCCGGGCCAGCGCGAGCGCCATCTCGGAATCGTCGGTGGGCTGTCCGGGAACCGTCGGGCCGCCGATGACGGGTCGAAACGAGAGACTCGCCACGATCTCGCGCGGCCACGGGGGCTGGTTGCGCCGCACGTCGTCGACCTTCTGGAACTCGGCGGCGCTGCCGAGCGCGTCGCCGCACAGCTGGCCCAGCAGGCAGCCCTGGGCGCGGGAGAGAATGAGGAAGGACGGTGCGGGCGACATGGTGAAACCTCGCGGCTATTCTACACCAACGCGCGCCGGAGCGTGCACCCGGGTGGTTGACCCCGGGCACCGGTGTCGCTAGACTCATGGTTTACTGATCCCCGTCGCGCCCCGAACCCCCGACTGTCGAGGTGGCCGCCATGTCCCCTTCGCCACGCTTGCGCACGCTGCCAATCGCGCTGCTGCTCCTCGCGCTCGCGGGTCTCCCCGCCCGCGCAACCGTCCTCACCTTCGACCCCGTCGCCCTGAACTTTGAGGCCGTCAGCCAGGACTACGGCGACCGCGTCACCACGACGCCGGAAAACGGCTTCGAATACGGCACCGCGGGTGGCTTCACGCCCAACATCGTGGTGGACTACGGCGTGCTGCCGGAGGCGCTCCCCGCCCTGTGGACGGCCGGCTACGGCGATCTTGTCAACGTGCTCTTCGAGAACCAGGACGGCTACGGCCACCTGGAGATCACGCTCACGGCGGATGCGCTGTGGAACGTGGTACTCGACGGCTTCGACATGGCGGCGTACTCATCGGTCGGGACCATCAACTCGGTGAGCGTGCGCGACGGCGCCGGCACCGAGCTGTTCAGCCAGACCGACGTGCAGATCACCAACACCGGGCACGACACGTTCAGCTTCGCCCCCGCGCTGCAGGGGCAGGTTCTCATCATCGCCATTGACACCCAGAACCTGGGATCGCGCAGCGATGACATCGCCATCGACAACATCACCTTCGGCCAGATCGCGTCGCCCAACCCGGTGGAATCGAAGACGTGGGGCGGCGTGAAAGCACTGTTCCGGTAGGTTTTTACCAACTTACCGGCCCCGGTAACTGTACTTCCGTCATTGAATGGAGGCCTCGCATGAGTCTGCGTCGTGTTTCGATGCTCTGGGCCGTTTCCGTTGTTGCCCTTGCTGCGTGTTCCGACGATGAATCCACCGTCGCGCCGCCGCCAACACCAGGCCCCTCCCCGGACCGGTACGTGAACCAGGCCACCGGGGACGATAGCAACGACGGTTCGTCCGGTTCTCCGTGGTCGAGCATCAGCCATGCACTCGCCACCGCCGACACCAACATCACCATCCATGTCGCGCCCGGCACCTACGACGCGGCCAACGGCGAAACGTTTCCGCTCACCATGAAGAAGGGGCAAACGCTGCTGGGCGATGTCGCCAGTGGCGGCGGGGGTGCTACCCCCACCCGCATCCAGGGACAGGGCGCATACGCGCTGGGCATCATGGCCGGGACCGTGGTGGTGGGGGCGGAAGGAGCGCGCATCGCCGGGTTCTCCATTGTCACGGCGACGAACCCGAACCTCTACTCCGCAATCGCCGTGAATGGCGTGACGATGGAGATCCACAACAACACCCTGCTCAACGCCACCTATGCCGGCATCGGTGCGGGCGCGGGGGCGAACGTGGACATACACGACAACCTGTTTCAGTCGAGGGTGTACGCGCTGGTTCTCGATGGTTCGGGCGTTGTCAGTGTGCACGACAACACCATGGAGATGGGTGACTACGGCGTTCGCGCGGCCGGTATTGACAGCCTGGACGTCGCCAACAACGTAATCGGTCAGACGACCGCCGGCGTGTCGGTTGGAGCCGCGTCGACCATCACCATCCGTGACAACACGTTCAACGGCCCCACGGGCTACTCGTCCGGCGCGGTTGTGCACTCCGGCGGATCGGGGATTGTCCGTGGCAACACCTTCCTCAGCGGGCCCGGGGTCTACATTGATACCGGACTCGGAGTGCCGGACCTCGGCACCGCCGCAAGCCCGGGACAGAACGACTTCTCGGCCATCGCCGGAGTGGCGCTGGAGCACGCGGGCGCGGGAACGGTGATGGCCATCGGCAACACGTGGGCCAACAGTCCGCCGCTGGTCGGCGTGGACATTCTGATCACGGGCGGCGGGTCGGTGGTGACGCAGTAGGTCTGGTTCGCGCTTCCGTGCGCGGCGCGCCTGTGGTAATTTTTCCGGCGTGCTCCGCTGTGTCGTTCTGCTTGTCCTGCTCGCGCTGCCCGTGCCCGCCGCGGCGCAGACCCCCGAGTTTTCCTATCGCTTCGAGCTTGTGCGCGTGCCGGCGCTGTCCGTACGTGTGCACGCGGAGATTCCCGGCGCGCCCGGCGGGGAAACCACGCTCGAAGTGGACGAACAATGGGGCGGCGTGCGGGCGGGCGGCGTGGATATTTCCGGGTTCGCGGCCGTCGATGCGTCCGGCGAGGCGCTCACCGTGGCGCGCCCCGCGCCGTACCGGTTCGTGATCACCCACGCACCCGGCGCCACACTCCGCGTGACCTACGCCTTCGCGGCCAACGACTACCAGGCGCAGACCGATTCCGGCGAGTACCGGCGGCCCATCGTGAACGAACACCTGTTCCGCGCGGTGGGACACCTGACGCTGCTGGTTCCCACCCACATAAATGACGATGCGCCGTGCACGGTGCATCTGGGCTGGGATGGCTTTGACGCCGCCGGCTGGCGGGTGGTGTCGTCGTGGGGTGCGGGCACGCGCGATCGCACCCTGTCGGTTTCGCTCTACGGGCTTTGCGACGCGCTCTACGTGGCCGGCGACGTCCGCCTGATCACGCGTACCATCCACGGTTATCCCGTCACCATCAGCGTGGCTGGACGCGACTGGGCGTTCACGCCGGAAGAATTCGCCGACGTGTGCGAGCGCATCGTGGCCACCGAGCGCGGTTTCTTCAACGACTACGCGCGCGACTTCTACTGGATCAGCCTCGTCCCCACCGGGCCGTTGGAACAGACCGGCGTCAGCATCCACGGTACCGGCCTCAACAACTGCTTTTCGCTCAGCGTCTCTCCCAACGCGACCATCGCACTGGCGGATGGATCCTCCGATGCGATGGTGAACGTGCTGGCACACGAGATGTTCCACGACTGGAACGGCATCCTCATCCGCCAGGGGGACCCGGAGGAACTGGTGTACTGGTTCTCGGAGGGCTTCACGGAGTTCTACGCGCGGCGGCTGCGCTACCGCGGCGCTTTAATCAACGCGGAACAATACGCGGCATCGGTGAGCGAGACGCTGGCCAAGTACGCCACAAGCCCGGCCCGCGACGAACCCAACACGCGCGTCCGCGAGGATTTCTGGAACGACAAGGACGTGCAGAAACTCCCCTACCTGCGGGGGGACATTGTGGCCATGCTTCTCGACGACGCCATCCGGCGCGAGTCGGGCGGTACGCGAAGCCTCGACGATGTCATGCGCCTGCTTGCCGAGAAGGCGCGCGCGCGCGGGGTACGCTTCACCACCGACGACCTGTTTGCACACTTCGCCGCATTCGCCGACGCCGCGTCGCTGCAGGAACTGCGCAACCTGGTGGACAACGGCGGCATGCCGGACCTCACCGGGCTGTTTGCGCCCTGCCTGGTGGTCGAGCCTGCGGCCACCGATGCCGCGGCGCCATCTTACCGTGTGAGTGTGGTGGGGAGCGACACGGAGTGTCTGTCGCTGTAGGCCGGGCAGGCGCTCAGTTCCCCGCGAGCTGCTCCGCCAGCTCCAGCGCGTCGGTGGCCCAGTAGGTGCGCGGGCGCGGGCGCCGGACTGCTTCGACGCCCGCCTGGGGCCGGCAGTTGAGCACCGTTTTCTCCCAGGTGCGCGGGATGGCGGCGCGGCCGTGAACGGCGCCCAGCAGCGCCCCGCAGATGGCCGCGTTGGTGTCCGTGTCTCCGCCGCGCATGACGGTCTCCACAATGGCTTCCTCCAGCGAGTGTGTTTTCAGCAAGTGCCAGAACGCATTCTGGATTGCAATCATCACCCAGCCCTGCTTGTGGAGGTAGTCCGCGGGCGGTTCCTTGGCCGCGTCTGTCACCGCGCGCAGCAAGTTCTCGTTCACGCCCGCCGCGTGGGCCCGTTCCAGCACGCGCGCGTAGATGTCCTCTTGCGGCGCGCCCGTCTGCACGGCGTCGGAAATGGCAGTCGCAAACAACGCGCTTGCCTCCGGACACACGGGATGCACGTGTGTCATGGCGGCGTCCTCGCGCGCCCAGCGCGCGACGTCGTCCAGACTGTGTCGCGCACCGAAGATTCCCAGCGGGCTGATGCGCATGAGCGCGCCGTTGGCCTGGCTGTCCGGGTTGGGAAACCCGTACAGGCTTGCGGCGACGGTCTTGCCGACATCGAACGGCCCCGAGTCCATCCACGCCACGTAAGCGGCCCGCACCGCTTCCACATCGAAGCTCCCGGTCGCAACGAGCGAACGCGCCAGCGCGAGCGCCATCTCGGAATCGTCGGTGATCTGTCCGGGGAGGGTGTTGAAAACGGGGCTCGCGATCATCTCGCGAAGCCCGCCGGGGTGGGCCAGACGGATGTTCTCCGGGGTGCCGAATTCCACGATGGCACCCAGGGCGTCGCCGCATAACTGCCCTAACAGGCAGCCTTTGGCCCGGTCGACGTGGGGGGCGTCGGGGCTCATGGGAGGGCATTATATAACAGTGAACGGTTGCGGGGGGGTACGGGTTTTTTGTGCTGAGATTCGGATTGGCGTGTCTCTTTATTGTGGCCGCGTTCCGGCCCCGTCAACCGGGCCCAGGGAGGGATCGCACATGCCACGCGCGCCAGAGTGGGCCGCTGCCGCCCGGACAGGCGGTCGCGCTCGCCCCGACTTCCGCAATGATGCGCTTGCATCATTTTCGTCCCGCCTGATCTCGCGTACGATACTGGCTATCAGGGCCGCACTGCACGGAGGGGTTCTCATGAGATCCTCGCTTTGGGTAGTGTTCCTGTCCTTCCTGGCCGCGCTCTTTCCTTCCCAGTCACACGCGCTCACGCCCGTTCCATCGCACTCGTGGAGCCGCAGCTTCGGAGACGACAACGTCCAGCGCGCGGCTTTCGTCGCGATGGACGCCGGCGGGAACGTGTACATGGCGGGCGCTTTCTACAGCACCGTCAACCTGGGCGGCGGCAATCTGATCAGCGCCGGTACCGAGGACATCTTTCTCGCCAAGTTCGACGCCAGCGGCGTCCATCAGTGGAGCCAGCGCTTCGGCGACGCCCTCCCGCAGTCAGTCACCTCGCTCGCAACCGACACCGCCGGCAACGTCATCGTGGCCGGCGGCTTCTACGGTTCGGTGGATTTCGGCGGAGGGAGCCTCGTAAGCGCAGGCGAGACAGACGGCTATCTGGTCAAGTTCAGTCCGGCCGGTACCCATCAGTGGAGCAAGCGCTTTGGCGATGCGAATCTGCAGGAATGCCGGGCGGTGGCCACGGATCCGGCGGGGAATGTGCTGGTGACCGGATTCTTCGGAGGCACGGTGAACTTTGGAGGCGCCAACCTGGTCAGCGCCGGCGGCTTCGACGTATATCTCGCCAAGTTCAACCCCGGTGGTCTGCACCAGTGGAGCCAGCGCTTCGGCGACGCTGACAATCAGCTGGGATTGTCGGTCGCGACAGACCCGTCGGGCAACGTCGTGATCACGGGAGACATGCAGGGCACGGTTAACTTCGGCGGCGCGAACCTCGTCTCGCCGACCTCCTATGACATCTTCCTCGCCAAGTTCGCCTCCAATGGCGCGCATCAGTGGAGCCAGCGCTTTGGTGACGCCTTCTGGAACGACGAGGGGACTTCGGTCGTGGCGGATGGCGCCAGCTTCATATACCTGACCGGGTCATTCGGCGGCACGGTGAACTTCGGAGGCGCCAACCTGGTCAGCGCCGGCGGCTTCGACGTATATCTCGCCAAGTTCAACCCCGGTGGTCTGCACCAGTGGAGCGAGCGCTACGGTGACGCGTCCACGCAGGTGAGCGCTTCCGTCGCGACGGTGGACGGCATCGTATGCCTGACGGGTAACTTCGAAGGCTCGATCGACTTCGGCGGCGGCGGTCTCGTTTCCGCCGGTCTCAACGACGCTTTCCTGACAACAATCTCCTGGTCCGGCGATCACATCTGGAGTCATCGCTACGGTGACGCCGCAAGCCAGTTGGGTCTGTCCATCGCCATGGATGCGTCGCAGAATATTGCGCTCTCCGGGTACTTCGCCGGATCCGTGAACTTCGGCGGCGGAGATCTGACGACAAGCAACCAGACTACCGAGATCTTTGTGGCTCGCTTTGCGGCGGTTCCGCGCGAACCGGAGATTGCGTCCGTCGTTGACGTGGACAACGACCAGGGGCGCAAGGTGCGCATTCGTTTTGCGAGGTCGGGCATGGACAACAGTGGTTCTCCGGCGCCGATCACCCGCTACGAGGTCTACCGGCGCAACGACCCGTTGCCCGCGGCAATGCACCCGGATGCGCCGGCATCGAACGGCTGGGTTTATGCCGGCCACGCCCCGGCCCACGGCGCGGGGTTCTACCTGCTGGACGCACTGACGGATGCCGACTCGACCGCCGATGGGGGACAGCACTACTCGGTCTTTCGTATTTGCGCAGCCACGGCGGACCCGTTGGTGTACTACGAGTCGCCGCCCGACAGCGGCTACTCGCTCGACAACCTCGCACCGGGCGTTCCCGGTTCTCTTCTCTATGATGAGGGCGTCCTGAGCTGGGTCGCACCCGATGACCCGGACCTCGATCATTTCACCGTGTATGGGAGCGACACGGAGTCGTTTGCATCTGCCGTCTTGATCGACTACGCCCGCGAAACCGCCTTCGACACCGGCGGATCGCCCTACGCGTTTTACTTTATCACCGCCACGGACCGGGCCGGGAACGAAGGCCCGGCGGCACGCGTCAAGACGTGCTGCGGCACTCCGGGGGGAACCGTGGCGAACCCGGCGCTTTCGCTTTCCGCATTTCCCAATCCATTCAACCCGTCGACCGTAATTCGCTACACGCTGCCCTCGCGTGGCCACGTGACCCTGTCTGTTTTTGACGCGCGCGGGGCCAGGGTGGCGACTCTCCTGTCGACGGAACGGGACATTGGTGCGCACACCACTGCATGGGATGGCCGCGACGACAACGGCCGCGCCGTTTGCTCGGGCGTGTACTTTGCCCGACTGAGCCACGCCGCGGGCACGCGGACCTACAAACTTCTCCTGCTCAAGTGAGGCACGGACATGAAACACACATGGTGGTTCCATCCTGTCATCGTTCTGCTGGTGCTCACCACGGGCGGCCCCGCGTCGGGCATGGCGCCCGCTCATCTGTGGAGCCGGAACTTTGGAAGCGCAACCGATGATTTCGGCCATTCAGTGGCCATGGATGCTTCCGGCAACGTGATACTCGCCGGCCAGTTTACCGGAACGGTGAACTTCGGCGGCAGCAACCTCGTCAGCGCGGGCGCACGCGACATCTTCCTGGCCAAGTTCGACGCGAGCGGCACGCACCTGTGGAGTCAGCGCCTGGGCGGCACCCAGGACGACTATGGGTTGGGCGTTTGTGTAGACGCCACCGGCTACGTATGCCTGACCGGATACTTCCACGGGACGGCCAGCCTGGGGGGCAGCAATCTGGTGAGCGCGGGATCGGCCGACATCTTTGTGGCGCGCTACAGTCCGTCCGGCGCGCACGCATGGAGCCGCCGCTTCGGCTCGACCGGTTCCGACTTCGGCCATGCGATCGACACCGATTCCTTCGGCAACATGATCATGACGGGAAACTTCTCCGGGAGCGTCGATTTTGGCAGCGCCATCCTCGCAAGCGCCGGCGGCACGGACATGGTGTGTCTGGCCCTCACCGCCGGTGGTGGGAATCTCTGGAGCAGGCGCGGCGGAGGTACCGGAACCGACTACGCGAACAGAATCGCGGTGGACGGATCGGGGAACGCGTACGTGACGGGTTACTTCTCCGGCACCGCGGAGTTTGGCGGCAGCTACCTGACGAGCGCGGGCTTTGATGATGCGTATCTCGTCAAGTACAACGCGTCGGGTACCCACCAGTGGAGCCTCCGCTTCGGCGGCCCGTCCTACGACTACGGCCAGGGTATCGCGGTCGACGCCGCGGGCAACGCCGTCGTCACGGGACTCTTCTACGATACCGCGAACTTCGGCGGCTCCAATCTGGTTAGTGCCGGCAGCGCGGACATCTACCTGGTCAAGTTCGACAGCGGCGGGGCCCACCTGTGGAGCCAGCGTTTCGGCGGCGGGTCATACGACTCCGGCAACGGTGTTGCGATTGACAGCCGGGGCAACGTGCTCGCGACCGGGTCCTTCCAGAGCACCGCCAGCTTCGGCGGCGGAAATCTGACAAGCCGCGGCTCCTACGACGTGTTCGTTGTGAAAACCAACGCGGGCGGCGCATACCAGTGGGTATTGCAGGCCGGTGGGACGTTTGTCGAAACGGGGCGCTCGGTCGCAGTCGATGCCGCCGGCAACCTGGCGGTAACCGGTTACTTCGACGGGACAACGAACTTTGGCGGCGAAGACCTCACCAGCAACGGCGCCAGTGACGTGTTTGTCGCGCGGTACGCCGCGTACCCGGCCGCACCGGTCATCCGGTCCATTGCGGATATCGGCAACGATCAGGGCCGCAGGGTTCGCATCGATTTCAACCGGTCGGCTTTCGATGCCGCGCTCTCTTCGATACCGGTCGTCGAGTACGAAATCTATCGCCGCAGCGATGCGCTGCAGACGGCGAGTGCTGCGGATCCGGTTGGTGTACCGTCCCGGCGCATACTCGATGATGGATGGGTCTACGCTGGTAGCGTGGCAGCTCACGGCACTGACCGCTACCTGATCGACGCACCCACCGACGCCGACTCGACAGTCGCATTCGGACAGCACTATTCCACCTTCTTTGTTCGCGCCGCGACCACGGACGAGTACATCTTCTACGATTCCCCGCCCGACAGCGGATACTCGATCGACAACCTCGCGCCTGGCGTCCCCGGGGGGCTCGTGAGCAATATCGGGCTCGTTTCATGGAACAAATGCGCGGACGCTGACTTCGACTACTTCACCGTGTACGGCTCGCCCACGCAGAACTTCGGAGACGCGGTTCTCTACGACTACACCACCGGCACATCGATGAACCTCAACGGTTCCGGATACAGCTGGGCATTCGTCACCGCCACCGACTTCTCCGGCAACGAGAGTTCACCCGGATGGGTGAAGGTCGCGACGGGCGTCGGGGACATCCCGCGGTCATACGTACTCTCGGTCTCCAACTTCCCCAACCCGTTCAACCCGTCGACCACGGTGAGCTACACGGTCCCGTCGCGCGGGAACGTGACGGTGGCCATCTACGACGCGCGCGGCGCACGGGTGGCAACGCTGGTGAACAATGAATCGCGTGCCACGGGCGCGTACCAGACGGAGTGGCATGGCCGCACGGACTCCGGGGCAACGGTATCTTCGGGAATCTACTTCGCCCGTATCGAACAGAACGGTGCGACACGGAGCAAGAAACTGGTTCTGATCAAGTAACAGGATCTCGACCCGGGGCGGGCGATGCCGCCGCAGACTCCCCCGCCTCCGGGTCTGGTTCGTGCTGGACGACCTGGCCGAATCGTCCGTCGTCACATTTCCCGGGCTTGATCCCGGTGACAAACGGAGGCCTCCCATGGTTCGCGCTCGCGCATGCGGCTGCGTAGTTGTCGTCCTTCTGGTTCTGCTCGTTTCAGATTCGTTTGCCCGCAAGTCGCCGCCTCCCTCGCGAACAGCGGATGCACCCGGGCACCGGGTGTCATCATCGACTCCATCTCGCGCCTTGCCCCTGCAAGCCGCCGCGGTGGATACAACGATCCTGGGTGAATGGACCTTCGACGACGGTATGGGCGGCCCCGATCCCCAGGGATGGACCACGGTTGACCTGACCGAACAGATTGGCGTGTTCTTTCACGTCGATGATTTTGCCGGCCTGGGCGGTGGCAACTTCACCCCCATGCAGGGCACGAAGTCGCTGTGGTGCGGCGCGCGCGCCGGCGCCATGCCGGAGCTGTGTGGCTACGCAACCCTCCCCGGCTACGGCAACCACTGGCGGCAGGGTTTCGAGTCCACGGCCCTTCCCACAACCGGCGACGTTACCATGCGCTACTGGCTCCGTTACGACACGGATCCGTCGTACGACTTCGTCCGCGTTGAGTATCAGTCGAAGTCGGGCCGCTGGAACGAACTCAGGGCCTACACCGGGGCCGCCACAGTCTATGACAGTGTCATCGTAGACGCGGACAGCCTCGCCGGGAGCGTGAAGCTCCGCTTCAAGTTCGAATCCGACGATGGATGGTCGGACCAGGACGGTCTCTGGCCGACAGACGGCGCCCTGATGGTTGACATGCTCGCCGTCACCGACAACGGCGCTCTGATTGACTACCAGGACTTCGAGGCGGAAGCAGTGGGCATGACCGCCACTGTCGACGGCCACTGGACCGCCACAACAGTTCCCACGTTCGGTGACTACGCGGCGCTGGTCGATGGGGCAACGGTGCTGCAGGAGGACCCGCTCGTCACGAATAGCACGCACCAGTGGGGCTTCTTCAGCGGGTCGCCGAGCACTTACGTCTGCGGCGGTCACCCGGAGCAAGCTGCCGTTCCATTCTCCAGAACCACGCAGCAAGTTCCCGTCTACATCAACAACGAGATTCGCTCGCCGGCGATACCGCTTACCGGGTACACACCGACCTCGCAACTCCTGCTCGAATTCGACGTCTACCGCGATCTGCCACTCGACAACCTTGTCTTCTACAAGTGGCATGTACGTTCGCGTGTGAATGGCTGCTGGCAGCCGTGGCGTGATCGCGAC
>JAOUHG010000044.1 GCA_029865265.1 Candidatus Krumholzibacteriia bacterium
GGTGAGCCGCGTCGCGACACCGCTGGCGAGATCCCGGATGTAGATGTCGTTGGTGCCGTTGTCTCCGTAGGCCAGCAGTTTGCCGTCCGGGCTCAGCGCGCCGCCACCCGCCGTGATGTCGTCCACCGCCACGCCGACCGTCGCGCCGCTGCGATCGCGCCAGGTCAGGCGCATGTGCATCCGCGACTGGTGCTGCACCACCAGCGTTCCATGCAGATCCGTGGCCGCATTGGGATAACCAAAGTTGCTGGAACTCACCGGATCCACCAGCAGTACCGCATCTCCCACCGGACGGCGCGAGCCGGCGTCGAACCGTTGCGCCAGCAACCGCCGCCGCGCGGAATTGACGCCGGTATCGAGGAACAGCAGGTAACCGGGTTCCGTCCAGCGTCCCATCGAACCGGTCGTCAATACTTCTTCGGGATCGCCCCCGTCCAGCGTGGTGGCGAAGGTGGTGACTTCATCTCCCGACCCGATCGCGACGTAGAGGAAGTGGTTGCCGTCGGGCAGGAACTGCGGGTAGCGGTGACCCAGTTCGCCGCGCGACTTGTCGACGCGCGTAACCGTCACCGGTGTTCCGCCGTTTGCGGACACCCGCGATATCGGACCCTGGTTGTTCGGTGCAAACAGAATCACGCCGCCGGTTGACCAGTCGCCGCCGCGCGGGTCCGGTGCATCGCACAGCGCGACCGGTGTGCTGCCATCCAGCGCGACTTTCAACAGTTTTTCCTCGGCGAAGAACGCGAGCATGCTGCCGTCGGGCGACCAGAACGGCAACGCCGCCCCGGTGGTTCCCCGCACGATGCGCGCATCCGGGCTCGACAGCGGACGAAGATACAGATGAGAATCGCCCACGCTGTCGCCCGCCACGAAGGCCAGCATGGTGCCATCGGGCGATACCGCGGTCTCGGCCGGCATCTTGAGCGTGGCGCCCTCGGGGGATTCGATCATGAAACGAACCAGCGGCAGCTCGCCGGGCCTACTGTTCCACGGGCCGAACGCGTACGCCAGCCCGGCCGCCGCGATCGCAACACCGGCAATCAACCCGATCGTGCCGCGCGGCGACTTCTTGCGCCGCCCCGGAACCGCCGGCATCGCGGCCGCACTCTGCGACGAGCTGCCCGCGATCCACTCCAGCTCGCGGCGCACGTCGCCGGCGGACTGCCAGCGCTCGTCGGGATCTCGGGTGAGGCACTGCCGCACCAGGCGCTCGAGCCCGGGCGGGCTCATGGGCGCGAACTGCGAGATCGGCGCGGGCTCCGAGGTCATGATGGCGCCGATCAGCGACGCCTGGCTGTTGCCCTGGAACGCGCGCTTGCCGGTGGCCATTTCGTACAGCACGCAACCGAACGCCCAGATGTCGCTGCGCGTGTCGGCTTCCTTGCCCTCCAGCTGCTCGGGCGACATGTACTGGAAGGTGCCGACGATGGTTCCCTCCGCGGTCAGCGGGTGGCCGACGGTCGGCGACTGCGTGAGCCCGTCGATGGTCACACCGCTTCCGCTCCCCGGACCCGCAAGACCGGTGGCGCGCGCGAGGCCGAAGTCCATCAGCTTGGCGCCGGACCTGGTGAGCATCACGTTACCGGGCTTCAAGTCGCGGTGGACGATCCCCGCGCGATGCGCGCGGTCGAGCGCATCCGCAATCTGGATGCCGATCCGGATCAACTCCGGAATCGGGATCGGGCCCTTCGCGAGCCGCTGCCCCAGCGTGTCACCCTCAATCAGTTCCATGACCAGGTAGTCGGTCTCGCCTTCGCGGCCCACGTCGAACAGCACGCAGATATTGGGGTGGTTGAGCGAGGAAACCGTCTTCGCTTCACGCTCAAAGCGTGCGCGCACCTCCGGGTTGGACGAGAGGTGCTGCGGCAGCACCTTGATGGCGACATCGCGCCCCAGGCGCGAATCGCGCGCGCGGTACACCTCGCCCATGCCGCCCGCGCCGAGCGGGGAGAGGATTTCGTACGGGCCGAGTTTGGTGCCGGGGGTGAGTTGCATTCGCGGGAGTGTACCGGATACTGCGGCCGGGCCGCTACCGCTGACCGAGTGTCGCGACCCAGTTGTTCACGACCGCCAGCGGAACCGCTTCATCGCCACCCAGCGCGTCGATGACGAAGTTCTGGCCGTCGGCGGTGACGTCCATGGTCTGTGTGATGATGCGCTGGAACACCTGGAACAGCGCCTTCTCGCCCGCGAGGTGGAACTCACCGCCGCTGCCATCCACGCTGGCGGCCATGATCATGCCGTCGGGACGCACGTAGAACAGCTCCTTGCCGTCACCGCGCCAGCGCGGACGATCGCCACCGCCGCCGGAGACCTGCCAGCGCGCCGAGAGGCCCTGGCCCGCGGCGGGCATGGGCGACACGTACACCTCGGAGCGGCCGGACACCCCCGCGGAGAACGCGATCCAGCGACCATCGGGCGAGAACTGCGCGCCCACGAAGTTGTCGGATTCCGGAACCAGCACGCGTGGCGGCGTGGCGCCGGAAATCGGCGCGATGTTCAACGAGCCATGCGGTGTTCCCGACGCGTTTCCGATTCCGCACAACAACCACCTGCCATCCGGCGACACCGATATCACCCACATGTCGTGGTCGGGGTTTTCGAGGATCTGGCGTTCGGCGCCCGAGCCGTCGGCGCGCACGGTGAACACGCGATAGCGGCCGCCGCGGAGCGCCGAGTAAAGCAACTCGCGGCCGTCGGGAAGCCACACCGGCTGGGTCTCGTCGCTGGGGTCGGTGGAGATGCGGGACTTGGTCCCCGTCACACGGTCGATGATCCAGATGTCCGCGAGCGGCAACTGCTGCCACTCCACCGCCACGCGCCGCCCGTCGGGCGACAGGTCCAGGTTGAGATAGTTGCCGAACCCGGTGAGGTTCTTCAGCCTCACACCGGAGCGGTCGTACCACGATACGCGGTTGGTGCCGGTGCTGCCGCCGAAACCGTAGACCAGGATCCCGTTGTCCGACGTGGTGATGGGCGCCTTCCACGTGGAGCCGTCAATCTGCACCACCTCGCGCGTCGCGCGCGGTGATCCCTTGAGCTCGCCGCGCACCGGGTCGAACTCCTGCGCCATGAGCGTGCTGTCGCGCACGAACAGCAGGTATCCCTGCGAATAGATGGCGTCGCTCTTGCACGCGAAGAGGCGGCGCTGTTCGCTGCCATCCACCGACGCCCAGTAGATGCCGGAGGAACTACCCTCCGCGTCGGTGTGCAGCGCGGACAGGTAGATGACGTGCTTTGCATCCGGCATGACACACGGGAAACGGTGCGTGGTTGCAGTGGTCGTGTCGAGGGTCGTCACCGCGGTCAACGGTCCACCCGTGGCGGCCACACGGTACAGCGGGCCGCTGAAGGCACGCGCGAAGACGATCACGCCGTCGCGCGACCACGTGCCGCCGCGCGCGGTATCCACGGAATCGGTGAGCGTGATCACCGAGTTCTGCTCCAGGTCGAAGCGCTTGAGCTTGGTGGGACCAAAGAACGCAATCGACTTGCTGTCCGGCGACCAGAAGGGATAGCTCGCCTCGTCGGTGCCGGGTAGCGGGTGGGGCGTGAACTCGTCGAGCCGCCGCAACCATAGCCGCTTGCCGGCGCCACCGCCCACCGCCGAGAACACCAGCATGGTGCCATCGGGCGAAAGCGCGGGGGGACCCGAGTCATCGCCGGTAACCTCGAGCCGCGTTCCCGCCGGCGCGGCGATGGTGGTGCGCGTGACGGTGTCGGACACGGGCGCGCGCAGCGTGAGCTGCCGGCCCAGTACGCCGGCCACGAGCGCGAGCGCCACTGCGAGAACCCAGCCCAGCCGACCACGGCTGCGGCGTTTCTTTGTGACGATCTTCGGAATACCCGCCTGCGAGCCGCCCTCGGTCACCCACGCCAGTTGCAGCTTCACGTCGTGCGCGCTCTGGATGCGGTCCGCGGCGTCCTTCACGAGGCACGCACCGATGAGTCGGTCCAGTGCGGGCGGCGTGAGCGGCGCCACCTGAGAAATCGGCGCGGGTTGCGACCCCATGATGGACGTGATCAGCGACGCCTGGCTCTTGCCGTCGAACGCGCGCCTGCCGGTGGCCATCTCGTAGAGGACGCAGCCCAGCGCCCAGATGTCGCTGCGCGCATCGGCTTCCTTGCCCTCGAGCTGCTCGGGCGACATGTACTGGAAGGTGCCGATGATGGTGCCCTCCGCGGTGAGCGGGTGCGCGGCCGTCGGCGACTGCGTGAGTCCCGCGATCGTGGCGCCGCTCTCGGACGACCCCGCGAGCCCGGTGGCGCGCGCGAGGCCGAAGTCCATGAGCTTGGACCCGCTCCGGGTCAGCATCACGTTGCCGGGCTTCAGGTCGCGGTGCACGATCCCCGCGCGGTGCGCGCGATCCAGCGCGTCGGCGATCTCGGTGCCGATGCGCAGCACGTCGGGCATCGGCATCGGGCCCTTCGCGAGCCGCTCGGTCAGCGTCTCGCCCTCGATCAGTTCCATGACGAGGTAGTCGGTGTCGCCCTCGCGGCCGACGTCGAAGAGCGTGCAGATGTGGGGATGGTTGAGGCTCGAAACCGTCTTTGCCTCGCGCTCGAAGCGCGCGCGCACCTCCGCGTTGGAGGACAGGTGCTGCGGCAGCACCTTGACGGCGACGTCGCGACCCAGGCGCGTGTCACGCGCGCGATACACTTCGCCCATGCCTCCGGCGCCGAGGGGCGAGAGGATTTCGTAGGGACCGAGCCGGGTGCCGGGGACGAGGGTGGCGGACATTGCCCCGCAGCATACCGGAAACGCGGCCCGGAGGCCACCACATGTCGCCGTAAACCGGTGCCGCGGGCCAACTACTGGGCAATGCCGCCCCGCGGTGCTACCGCATCAGCAGCAGCTTGCGCGTCTGCACGAAGGAGCCCGCGTCGAGCCGGTAGAAGTACACCCCGCCCGCCACCGCGCGGCCCGTGTCGTCGCGGCCGTCCCAGGTGATCACCTGCCGGCTGGCGCCGTAGCGTCCACTTACCAGGTCGCGCACCAGGCGTCCCGCGACGTCATAGATTCGGACGCGCACGTCCGCACCTTCGCGCAGACCAAACGTGATGCGGGTCGAGGCAGAGAACGGGTTCGGTGAGTTCTGCGAGAGGAAACTTGCCGGCGGTGGGCCGTCGCCACCGACGCCGGTGACCAGCTGCGGCGAGAGCAGTGCGTGACCACTCTCGTTGCCGTGCACGTCCACCGCGGACACCTTGTAGTAGTACCCGCTGTTCCACGACCAGCCCCCATCCACGAGCATCGCCGACGCGGGCGACCCCACGAGATTGCCGGGCCCCGGCGTGAAGCCGCCGGAGGTGCCGCGGTACACGGCGTAGTGCGAGAGGTCGTTCTCCGTGTTGGCCTGCCACGTCATCCGCAGCCCGCCCGGGCTCACCACGGGCTCACCCGCCAGCCCCTGCGGCGTGGCCGGCGAGAGGTTGTCCACCGAGTAGCCGCTATCCGGCGCGCTGTCATAGAAGACCCACGGCGTGGTGGTCTGCGCCATCACAAAGTAGACGCTGTGCGGGATGACCGCGGCCGAGTCCGCCAGCGTGGGCACCAGACCGATGTACGCATCCTGTTGACGCGCGGGAACCGTGGCCACCGCCTCCCAGAGCGCGGCGGGTGCGGACGCCGCGGGTCCGCGCCAGAAGACGCGGTCCTCAAGGGAAATCAGCGGCGCGTCTCCGAATGCCGCGGGCATGTCCCCCGAGCCGAGAACCGCGCTTCCGTCCTGTTCCACGATTGCCGCCAGTGCGGCGTTGTCCACGCGCCGGAACACGTGGTAGTTGATCACGGGGTTGGCCGCCTGGCCCACGCGGTCGTGTATGGCGCGGGAGAAGCGCACCCGCGCCCAGCCGCCCTGGTCCCCCGGCACGTCGACGATAGCCTGGATGACCGGATCGGGCCGCGCGAACCGGGCCAGAAAGATGTCGTCGCCGCCCGCACTCGTCAGCGTGCCGCCACCAAAGTCGATACCGCCGGCGAACCAGCCGGTCATGAGGATGCCCCGGGCACCGTCCGTCGCGCACATGATGCCGTACTGGAAGTCCGGATCACCGAAGCCATCGCTCCACACATGCCCGCCGCCGGCGTCGAGTTCCAGGATGAACACGTCGGACTCCACGTTGCACAAGAGCGGCCCGCCGCCGAAGTCAACGATTCCGTCGAAGTATCCCGTCACCACCACGTTGTCGTCGCTGTCCAGCGCCAGTCCGGCCACCGACTGCAGCCCCGTCTCGCCGTAACCGTGGCTCCACACGTGGCGCCCTTCCGAGTCGAACTTGACGACGAATGCGTTGTACCAGCCAGCGCTGGTCATGACACCGCCACCGAAGTCCACCTGCCCCACAAAGTCCCCGGCCACCACGATATCCCCGTTGCTGTCCACCCTCACCGCGTTGGCGATCTGGTCGTTCGCGTCACCGAAACGGCGGCTCCACCGGTGGTTGCCATCGCCGTCGAACATGGCGACATAGATATCACTCGCGCCCGCGCTGGTGAGCGGGCCGCCGCCGAAGTCGGTGGTGCCGGCGAGATGGCCCGCCGAAACGATATTGCCCACCGCATCCACCGCTACGCTGAAGGTACTCTGCTCGGCGGCGTCTCCAAAGCTCTCGCTCCACAGGATGTTCCCGCCGGCATCGAACTTGGCGATGTATATGTCCATGCCGCCCGCGCTGATGAGCGTCCCGTTGCCGAAATCGAGTTTGCCCGTGAAGCGTCCCGACAGAATGACGTTGTCGGACTGGTCCGTCGCCAGCGCGTAGGCCAGCTGGTTGCCCGCGTCACCGAAACCCTGACTCCAGATGTGGTTGCCGTCCGGGTCGAACTTCGCCATGAACAGATCGGCGTCGCCGGCGCTGGAGACGGGACCACCGCCGAAGTCCACGCTGCCGTAGAAAAGCCCGGCGAGGAGGATGTTGCCCTGGGAGTCGAGCGTCATGGCCCGGGTCAACTGGCCGGATGCGTCGCCGAAGCGGCGGCTCCAGAGATGGTTGCCGGCGGCGTCGAGCTTCGCCACGTACACGTCCCAGTCGCCGGCGCTGGTGAGCGTCCCGCCGCCGAAGTCGACGGTGCCCCAGAACAGCCCAGCGATCACCACGTTGCCCGCGGCGTCCACCGCGACGCCGATTCCGTCCTGGTCGATGGCGCTGCCGAAGCGCTGGCTCCAGTCGTGCACGAAGCCCTGGGCGTTCGCGGCCAGGGGCAGAAGCGCAATGATGAGCAGGGCAAGGACGGGAAGAATGCGGCGACGCGACGTCATGATGAGGCCTCCTGTTGGGGGGACATGCAGGCGCGCCGGAACGGCGCGGCACAGGCCCCGCTGTCCGGATGGGACGGGGCATGAGGCCGGGAATCACGCACAGGAGAAAAAAAGGGAGAATTACCGGCTCTGGACGATGCGCGGCCAGTCGGTGATGAGGGTCACCGGCGAGGCGAGGTCTTCTTCCAGCGGGGCGGTCACCAGGAAGCGGCCGTCGTGTGCCACGTCGTAGCGCCAGAATCCGGTGCCGGCATGGTACTGGAAGAGCCGGTGCGCCGCGCCCATCTGGAAACCCGCGTCGCCAGCGTCCACTTCCACGGCCACCAGGTAGTTCTCCGGGTCCATGTAATAGAGCTCGCGTCCGTCGCGCCGCCAGCGTGGCTGCGTGCCTCCCGCCGGCGACACCTGCCAGCGCCCGCCCGAGGGCGGAAACGTGGCCACGAAGACATCCTCGCGCCCGGTCTCGTTGGAGACGTACGCCACCAGGCGGCCGTCGGGAGAGAACTGCGGCTGGAACTCGTCGGCCTTCGCCGTGGCGAACGGCGTCGGTTCGGCATCCGCGCCGGAGATGGAGACACTGAAGATGTCGGTCGCGTATGAAAGGGGTTCGGGCGAATACAAGAGCACGTCGCCGAACCCGGACATCGGCCAGGTGAAGTCGTCACCCGGCACGATCCGGCGCATCCAGGTGCCGTCCACGGCGACCGCGTCGATGCCGCTGTTGTCCCGGTCGTTGCTGGTGACGGCCACCGACCTTCCTCCCGGGAGCCAGACGGCAAACGGATGGTCGATGGTGTCCACCGTGAGTTTGCGGCGGCGGCCCGATTCCAGTTCGACTATCCACACATCCGACGTGCCGCGCTCGCGGTTGGCGATCGCCAGCACCGCATTGCGGCCATCCGGAGAGATGTTGGGCGTTCCGCCATACGTGTAGTCCGCCGGCTCCCCCACCTCCCCCACCCGCTTGCCGGAGCGATCCAGCCAGCGCAGTTGCGTGCGCGTCTGGTTGTTGCCGGTCATGCACACCAGCACGCCGTTCCCGGACGCGGCAAAGACGCCCCGGCTGAAGCGTTCGTCCATGCGCACGTCGTCCACCAGCGGCACCGCCGGCCCCTCCACCACCCGCGTCGACGGGTTGAAGCGCTGCGCCACCAGCACGGTGCCGCGCACGTAGACGAGGTGCCCGGAGGCATAGATGACGTTCGACGCCAGTTCCAGCACGGGTGTCCGCTCTTCCGAACCCAGTTCGCCCACGAAGATGGTGGGATTCTCGCCCTTGCCCGCGCCGGCGCGGCGCGCGAGATACAGGAAGTGCTTTCCGTCCGGCAGGAAATGCGGATAACGATGCGTGGCCTCGCCCAGGGTGGTATCCAGCGCAGTCACGGTGGTGACCGCACCGCCGTCGGCCTTCACCATCGAGATGGGAACCCCCGAGCCCATGGCGAAGAGGATGACGTCATCCTTGTTCCATGTGCCGCCGCGCGGATCGACCTGGTCGACGAGATCGATCACCGGACCGCCCGCCACGTCGATGCGCCGCAGCTTGCGGTGGGCGTAGAACGCCAGCGAACGCCCGTCCGGCGAAAAGAACGGACCCTCCGCGCCTTCCGTGCCGACGAGCGGGCGCGCGTTCTCCTCTCCCAGTTGCCGCACCCACAGCTTGTCCGGACCCTCGCCTTCGCGCGCGCAGAAGGCGATGGTGGTGCCATCGGGCGAAATGGCGAGCGGGAGCGGTTTGTCGTTGCTGGAGGAGAACAGCACGCCCCGTGGCGGCTGGAGGAACGCGTGCACGGGAGGTGCGACGGGTTTCGGCCGCGTGGACACGAACACCGCCGCCGCCGCGATCACCGCCACCGCAGCCACCACCCACGCCAACCGCTCGCGGCTCTTGCGCCGGTGCGCAACCGGTTTGGGCACGCCGGCCTGCGAACCGCCCTCGGCGATCCACGCCAGTTGCAGCTTCACGTCGTGCGCGCTCTGGATGCGGTCGGCGGGATCCTTGGCCAGGCACGCGCTCACGATACGGTCCAGCGCGGGCGGTGTCATGGGCGCCACCTGCGAGATGGGCGCGGGCTGTGATCCCATGATGGATGTAATGAGCGACGCCTGGCTGTTGCCGTCGAAGGCGCGCCTGCCGGTGGACATCTCGTACAGCACGCATCCCAGCGCCCAGATGTCGCCGCGCTCGTCGGTCTCCTTGCCCTCCAGCTGCTCGGGCGCCATGTACTGGAAGGTGCCGATGATGGTGCCCTCCGCGGTGAGCGGCTGCGCCACGGTGGGAGACTGGGTGAGCGCACCGATGGTGACACCGCTGCCCGAGCCCGGCGCAAGCCCGGTGGCGCGCGCGAGGCCGAAGTCCATCAGCTTGGCGCCGGTGCGGGTGAGCATGATGTTGCCGGGTTTGAGATCGCGGTGCACCACGCCCGCGCGGTGCGCGCGGTCCAGCGCGTCGGCGATCTCGGCGCCGATGCGCAGCGTCTCCGCGAGGGCAAGCGCACCCTTCGCAAGGCGCGCGGCGAGGGTCTCGCCCTCGATGAGCTCCATGACCAGGTAGTCGGTGCTGCCCTCGCGGCCCACGTCGAAGAGCGTGCAGATGTTGGGATGGTTGAGGCTCGAAACCGTCTTCGCCTCGCGTTCGAAGCGCGCGCGCACCTCCGCGTGCTCGGTGAGGTGCTGCGGCAGCACCTTGATGGCCACCTCGCGCCCCAGGCGCGTGTCGCGGGCGCGGTACACCTCGCCCATGCCGCCCGCGCCGAGGGGCGAAAGGATCTCGTAGGGACCAAAGCGGGTGCCGGGGGTGAGGTTCATGGATTGAAGCCGACAGCCTAACCCAGGATGCGCCCGCGTGTCCACGGCGCGCTGCCCCGCGGGCGTTGACGGCGGCGCGGGACCCCACGCATGATAGCGGGCATTCACGCCCGCTTCTTTCAACCCGGCAGAGAGAGATTCCGCATGGCGACGAAATCCCTGGCAGCCTGCCTCGCCGTTGCGGCGGCCGCCCTGTGCCTCGCACCGGCGGCGAGTCGCGGCGGTGACACGGTGACGCAGTTGTGGCCCGAACTGGACGTCTACCGTCGCTTGAACGACGATGCGCGCCTGCGCTTCAGCATTTCACCGGTGTGCGAGGTCAGCGGCGCGGGGCTTCGCAGCAGCATCGACGACACGGACTTCGGGGTGGACCTGGACATGGGCCTGTTCCCCATCGGCCGGGCGCGGCTGGAGAAGGCGCGCTTCGACGCCGATCGCATGAAGTACCTGCGCTTCCGGACCGGGATCCACTACCTGAACGCGGACGAGGACGCTGCAAACGACGAATGGCGCGCCATCGCCGAGTTGACGCCGCGCTCCCATCTGTCCCTGGACATGACGCTGTCCTTCCGCAACCGCTTCGACCTGCGCTGGATCGACGATGTTTACTCGTGGCGCTATCGCCCGCGCCTGCAGGTGGATCGCGAGTTCAAGGCGTGGGCGCACATGGCCTTCGTTCCCTACGCATCGGCCGAACTCTTCTGGGATTCGCGCTCCGAAAGCTGGACGCGTACGCTCTACAAGGTGGGTACGGGCATCGCGGTGTGGCCGTGGTTCGGTCCGCAGATCTACTGGGCGCACCAGATTGACGACGAATCCTCCGGAGATACCATCACCGACGCCATCGGAATCAGCCTGATCTTCCACATCTGAGCGCCACCAGACCCGGTGTCAGCCCGCGACCACGGCGTCCAGGAATTCCACCACACCCGACTCGAGCGAGTACTCGGCGCCCACGATGAGCAGGCCGTCGTTACGGATCAACCCCTCGAGTATCTCGGAACCGTGTCGCAGCTGATCGGCGGAAGCACGGATGTTGACCCGCACCGCCTGTTGCAGGAGCGCGGACGGATCGTCGCGCAGCGGTGTGGCCAGCAGCCCTTCCACGGCCGGGCGCACCTTGTCCACGATGGCACGCAGGTTGGGCGACTGCTTCTCGGGTGGCCGCGTGAGTTGTTCGATGGTGGCGATGACGGCGCCGCAGTTGGTGTGGCCCAGCACCACCACCAGGCGGGTTCCGAAGCGTTCCGCCGCGAACTCCACGCTGCCGATGAGCGACGGCGCCACGATGTTGCCCGCCACGCGGATCACGAACAGATCCCCCAGTCCCTGATCGAACACGATCTCGGCCGGAACGCGCGAATCGGCGCAGCCCAGGACGATGGCAAAGGGCTCCTGCCCCGCCGCCAGTTCCTGGCGCCGGTCGTGACCCGTCGTTGCGCCGCTCCCGGTGAGTTCGGAGGCAAAGCGCCGGTTGCCGTCGCGAAGCCGGGTGAGTGCTTCCTGCGCAGATATCATGCGTGCTCTTTTCGCTCGGGACCGGATGCGAAGCGCCGCTCCGCCACCAGCATCGCGAGGAGATTGGCCGGGGCCTGAAACGCCCACAACGCGGTGACATTGCTCCACGCGGTCACGTAACCCTGCGTGAAGAAGTGGAGAGGAATGAATACCACGGCCGCCCCGAGGAAGGCGAGCACGAAGACGGCTGCCCGCTGCCGCAGCCGCGTGCGGTCCCATCCCAGACGGGAGCGACGCACGAGCCACAGCCACGCCGCGAAACCGGCCACCGTGCCCAGCAGCGCCACCGGCACCTGCACCGCCACCTGGTGACCCGAGCCGGACAACGTGAACACGGCAAAGCCCACCAGGATGCTGGCAAGATTGATAAGGGCGAGCACGAAGCCGTGGATTACACGCATCACGAACCGCAGTCGCTATACGCCCGGCACAAGAACGGCGGCGCCCCGCACGCGGCCGCCGCGCAAATCGTCCAAGGCCGCATTGGCCTGCAGGAGCGGGTAGGTCGTTACGTGCACGCGCAGCGGCGTGCGCGCGGCGCGGGCGAGGAAGTCCTCCGCATCCGTGCGCGTCAAATTGGCCACCGAACGAAGCGTTCGCTCCCGCCACAGGAGCTCGTACGGAAACGACGGAATATCGCTCATGTGGATTCCCGCGCACACCACCGCACCACCCGGCCGTGTGGCGCGCAGCGCGGTGGGAACCAGGGATCCCACCGGCGCGAAAATGATGGCGGCGTCGAGCGGTTCGGGCGGCATCTCCGACGATGTGCCCACCCACGCGGCTCCGAGGCCGCGCACGTAGGCCTCCACGCCGTCATCGATGCGGCGGGTGAACGCAAACACGCTGCGTCCGTCCGCGACGGCGATCTGCGCAACCAGGTGCGCCGCCGCGCCGAAGCCGTACAACCCGATGCGCGCCGCCTCGCCCGCAAAGGGACGCTCGGTGGCAATGCGGTACGCGCGGTGGCCAATCAACCCCGCGCATAGCAGCGGCGCCGCGTGGACGTGGTCGTAGGCAGCGGGCAGCGGGAAGCAGTAGCGCGCGTCGGCGACGGCGTATTCGGCGTAGCCGCCGTTGAGGGTGTAGCCGGTGAACCTCGCGGACTCGCACAGGTTCTCGGCACCGCTGCGGCAGAACCCGCAGTCGCCGCACGTCCAACCCAGCCACGGGATTCCCACCCGCATGCCCTTCTGCAGGTGGTCCGCGCGATGCCCGGCTTCGATCACGGTTCCCACGATCTCATGCCCGGGAATGAGTGGCAGCTCGGGATCGGGCAATTCGCCGTCGACAACGTGGAGATCGGTGCGGCACACGGCGCACGCGTGGACCTCGATGAGGACGTCGTTGCGCGTGGGAACCGGCCGCGGCAGGTGCGCTTCGCGCAGTGGCGCTCCGGCCTTCTCGAGAACCATCGCCTTCATCGGTTTCGGTTCCCGGGCACGATCATCGGAACATGGCCTTCACCGCACCGATGGTCTTGTGTTCCACCGCCACCGGCTGCACCGCGCGCAACACCACCGTGCGCTGGCCAACCGGGCCGCCAAACGAGGACATGCGCAGGGTGATCTCGTTGAGTGCGCCGTCAAGCACACCCGCCGGTACGTGGGTGGGCACCGTCACCGTGGTGACGTCCCACTTGCACCAGCCGCAGCCGGCATAGACGTCCTCGCTCACCGGCGCCGACAACCAGTTGGCCGGATCAAGAACGGTGACGGTTGCGTTGGGCGGGTACGAACCCGTGGTAACGACGGCGTCGAACTGGAACATGTCATCCTCGTCGACGGCAACCGACACGGTATCGGGTGCATTCCAGATGACGAAGGTTCCGAAACAATCGAAGTCCCATCCGAAGCTCGCAAAGTCCGGCAAGGTCAGCGGGCCTGCCGCGCGCAGGAGCGTTACATCGCGGGTCCAGGCGTCGCCGTACGCCACCTGGCTGGACAGGTGAATGGTGAGAACGGGGTCGTGGGCCAGCGCACGCGAACCGAAGGAGAGTTCGATGCCGTTGAAAATATCGCCGCCAATGATGGTCACGCCGGGGGGTGCGGTTACGGAGGCAACGTCGGCGGGCCCGAAACGTTCGCAGTCGACGCGCAGAACGACGCCACGGATGTCGTTGTAGGCTCCGGAGTGGATGAAGACGGAGTACTCGAGGGGCGCCGTGGTGGGCAGGGTGCACTCACCGGGTGCCTGCGCGAGGTAGACGTATTCGGCCGTGGCGGCGGGAACGGCCGAAGCCAGGGCGATGAAGCACGCGGCCCACAGGGTCCTGTTCATGGCGACCTCCGGTGGAACTGGAGCCTCAATAGTAGCATACCGCGCGGGCCGCGGACGGCGCTTTTCGTACCCGGCGCGGTGCCCCGTGAAACCCTACTTGCCACCGCGATGATCGGGTGCAATGGCGTGCTCGATCCGCCGGTCTGGCACCAGCCAGATTGCGGCCACCGCCACGTAGAGACCCATCGACGCCCACGGCCAGCGGATTGCCAGCGGAACGGCGGCCGCATACATGATGGGAGACACCTTGCCCTTCCAGTCGTCGCCGACGGCGCGCTTGAGAAGCGAGCCCGGTCCCTGCGACACGATGATGCGGTGTTGCAGGATGAAATAGGCGATCGCCGCCATCAGCAGCACCACGCCGTAGAGCGCGCACGGCATGGGGGCAAAGTTGTTCTCCCCCATCCAGCCGGTTGCGAATGGAACCAGGGAGAGCCAGAACAGCAGGTGCATGTTGGCCCACAGCACGGACCCGGTCGCCTGCGACACCGTGTGCAGCATGTGGTGGTGGTTGTTCCAGTAGATGGCGAGGTAGACGAAGCTCAGTACATAGCTCAGGAACACGGGTATCAACGGCTTGAGCGCCGTGAGTTCGGTTCCGTGCGGCACCTTCATCTCCAGCACCATGATGGTGATGATGATGGCCAGGACGCCGTCGCTGAATGCTTCCAGGCGGTTCTTTCCCATGCGCGAATACTACGCGACCACGCCGGGAACCGTCAGCGTTGTTTTTGGTCCGGATCCCTTGTGAATACCTGCACGTGCAGCTGCTTGCCGGCGATGGTGTCGAGCGTCCAACCGCTTTCTTCACGATAGCCCCTTGCCCCGGCGAGCTCACGCAAGCGCTCCGGTGGCAGCAGGCGCATCACGGGCGCCAGCGCGGCGAGCGAGACGTGCGGCGACGGCGTCACCTCGGCGGCGGCGGCGCTGGGTAGTTGCACGACGCTCACCAGCACGCCGCCCGGACGCAGCATGAACCCGATTCTCTCCAGTACCACGTCCACCGCCACGTACTCGAACAGCAACCCGGCAAACAGCAGATCCACCGGGTCGAATGCGAAGGCGTCATGCTGTACATCTGCCACGAACAGCTCCAGCCGCGGGATGCGCGCGCCGAAACGCGCGCGCGTCGCCTCGATATAGGCGGGATTGATGTCGACACCAACCACGCGCTCCACGCCCGCAGCAATCAGGCCATCGAACCCGTTGCCGCCGGCGCAGCCGAGCACGGCAACTGAACGTGGCGCGTACGTCTCGGTGGCGCGCGCCAGAACATCCGCCAGCAGCGGTGCCTGCGCCACGCCGGGAAGCGACATGTGCGCCTCGTAATCGGCCAGGGGAATGCTGAGCCAGGGATTGGGCATGTCTCGGCCGTTTCTCGTCCGGTGCAGCGTGCAGTCTCCACGGAGATCGCGCGTCCGAGCATACGCCGCCCCTTCTATAAGGAGCAATCCGGAACCACCCGCAAAATGATGCAGATGAATCATGTAAGCGGGAGCCCCCGGCTGAGACAATTCTGCCGTCACCATGCCCCCAACCGGACATCCCGCCGGGAGGACGATCCATGCCTGCTCGACAGTTCACGCGTGTCGCCGCGCTGTGTGCCACGCTGGCCTTTCTGCTCCTGACACCGGGCTGTGGCGAGGACAACCCCGTGTCGGAAAACGGGAACAACCACCAGCCCCCACCGCCCCCATCACCACCGGGCTCCGTGCTGTTGACCATCCGTATCGCGTCCTGGGACGACCTGGCCGGACAGGGCGCGGTGGAGCGCACGCCCACCGATGTGGCCGAAATCCGCTTCGAGGTCTCCGCACCGGGCATTACCACGCAGACGCGGCTCGTCCCGCCCGCCACACCTCCCATCGAGGAGACATTCACGGTGAAGACGGGTACCGCCCGCCAGCTCAAGGTGGACGCATTCGACGCGGCCGGCACGCCGCTCTTCACGACGCGCAAATACGTCAGCACCGTCGATAGCGTGTTGACCTCCGCCGTTAGCATGGTATCGGTTTCCGACGACACGCCACCGGTGTACGCGGGGCTTGCTGATGCGGTTACCATTTCCGATTCCCATGTTCTGCTGAGCTGGCTCCCCGCGGACGACGCCGCGTCGGCGGCAAGCGAGTTGTCATACCTGGTGTTCATTTCCACGCAGTCGGGTGTGTTCGATTACGCATCTCCGTCCCACGTCACCAGGTCCGGCGAAACCTCCCTCTTTATCGCCGATCTCGATCCCGGCGCCACGTACTACTTCGTGGTGCGGGCCATGGACCGCGCCGGCAATGTGGACACCAATGCGGCGCAGCAGACCGTCAGCATGGCACCGGCCAGCGGGGCACTCTACGTGGACGTGGGCAAGGGCACCGACACACCGGCGTGCGGCACGGCGGGTTCTCCGTGCAAGACGATTACCTACGGTCTGGCGAAGTCGGCCAGCAACCAGACCATCCACGTGGCCCAGGGAACCTACAACGCGGCAAACGGCGAGAGTTTCCCCCTCGTGCTCAAGCCCGGCACGGCCCTGTCGGGCGACGGATACTGGTGGGACGGGATCAAGGTAATCAAGACCACCATCATCGAGGGAACCACGCCCATCATTCTGGGTGCGGATGGCGCCGAGGTCATCAGTTGCTACCTCAAACCCACCGCGTTCGGCACGTCGCTGCGCACCATCGATGACGATGGCCATCCCATCTTCGTCTTCCATTGCACGGTGGACGGCAGCGAGTTTCCCGGCGGGCAGGGCGTGAGCTTCAGCGCGGCCTCGTCTCTGGTCGACTGCGAGGTCGAGGGGTTCTCCGCCGGCGGCGGCCGCGCGGTGGGCGTGTGGGGTGCCGGGGGCGCGTCGATCCGCGGGAGTTTCGTGCGGAACTGCACCACCGGCATTGCACTGGCGGCATCCAACTCCTCCGTGTCTCACTGCATCGTGGAGGACATCGGTTCCACGGGAATCGGCGCCGGCACCACGTCGCTCGTCACCGGCAATGTCGCCATCACCCTCAACGCCGTGTCGCGAACCGTCGGGAACGGCGTCGCCGTCACCAATTGCAGCGACGTCGCGATCATCGGCAACGCGGTGTCGTTTGCGGGCGGATACGGCATCTCCGTGAACAGCCAGCAGCCCGCGGACAGCGTTACGATCCTGAACAACTCGATATCAAAGGGGAGTTCCGCCGCGATATGGCTAACGAGCGGCGCGGCGGCCGTCAACGGGAACACGATCGTGTGCAACGTGGCGGGTGTGCACCTGAGCACCGGCGAGGTCATCGACCTGCGCTGGAATGCCTGGGACCACGATCCGCCCACCATCAGCCCCGGGCGGGGCCCGACGGATCCGGGCTGCGACGGATTCTACGACATCTGCTACGAGCGCGATTACGCGGGCACGCCAGAACCCCTCTACCAGCCGGACAGCGGCACGGCCAGTTGCGTCGTCGGCGTGGTTCCACTGCTGGCAAGGGATCCGCGCCGCTAGGTGTTGGTTGTGGCCATGAAAATGTCCCTGGCACGGGGTGTGCCTGTGCCGAGACATGGGACCGGGATCGGCGGGATGGGTTCCTCCCCATTGCCCCAACCCCAACTGCACATACTTCAACACCTTGACGAATGACTGGCCCGTCAAGCGCAAGGGCTTCTACCTGCGTCAGACCTCCCCCCACCGTATCCAACGGTTTACATGTCTCTCCTGCAAGCGTCACTTCAGTACCCAGACCTTCTCGACCACCTACTGGCAGAAGCGTCCCGACCTCATCGCCCGTATCGTCATGATGGTGGTCGGCTGCATGGGCAACCGCCAGATGGCCCGCGCACTGGGTGTCAGCCCCACCAGCATCGCCCATCACATCGCCCGCCTGGGACGGCACTGTCTTCTACTCCAGGCAAGCGAGCTCGAGCGGATTGAGAATATCGACGAGATCGCGATCGACGGCTTTGAGACGTTCGAGTGGAGCCAGTACTTTCCGTTTCACCACAATGTGGCGGTCGATGTTGCATCGGGCTACTTCCTCTACCACACCGACAGTCCGCTGAGGCGCAAGGGGCGGATGACGGCTCACCAGAAGGTGCGCCGGGAGGTGCTGGAGGGCGAACTAGGACGGGCGCATCCGAGAGCGGTCGAGACCGGGGTGCGGGAGTTGCTGGAAGCACTCCTTTCTCGAGGGAGAGCAGTAACGATCCGCAGCGACGACCACCGCGCGTATCCGCGGGCGATTGCCGCCGTTGCCCGGAAGGTCGATCATCAGATCACCTCTTCAAGACAGCGCCGCGACGAGCGCAATCCGCTCTGGGAGATCAACGTGCTCGACCTCTTGATCCGCCACAGCACGGCGGCGCACAAGCGGGAGACGATTGCGTGGGCGAAGCGGCGGCAGGCGTCGATCGAAAAACTCGCGATTTTCCAGGTGTGGCGTAACTACATGAAGCGCCGGCGTGAGAAGGGGA
>JAOUHG010000045.1 GCA_029865265.1 Candidatus Krumholzibacteriia bacterium
CACGTGGCCGCGGCGGGAGCGTTCCAGCAGGGGACGGTTCCACAGGAGCGCGTCGCTGTGCAGATCGACCACCGGCAGTGTCGTGGGGGGGACACCGCCGCGCGCGACCCGGGTCCGGTTGGCAGCGCGGTCCACCACAGCAACGCCGAACAGGAAGGCCAGCACCGCGAGGACGAACAGGGGGACGAATGCGGAGATGAATCGCATCGGCCGGGGGAGGCTAGCACGGGAGGCCGAGGGGGGCAAAAAAGAACGAGAGTAGCCCCCGAACTGCCGTGTCACGTGTTAGCCCGTCAGAGGCCCATGCGGCAACCGCTTCGCTATCGACTAGCATGAGGAGCTGTGCCCACGCGCAGGCGAGGAGGTACTCTCGTGTGATAGGGGAGTATATTCGCTTCTGTATGATTGTCAACGGGGGGACAGGAAGATTTTACCCCATCAGCCGGTCATAAAATGCCGATAGGCTCATACAACACTTTAAGCATGAGGAGGGAGGTGGCAGCGGTGTTCCCAGGTGTCGCGCACGCTTGGCGGGCATCCAGGAACACCGCACGCGTTATCGCCTTCTAAGCCACCAGAGCAGGTCGACGAGTTCTATCCGCATGTCGGGCACCCCCTTGTGGGAAGGTTCGTCGGATTCAACCCATCGGCGCGACGCCGGTTGGCGGCGCGTCAAGGGGGGTCGAGCATAAGCCGTGCCCCAAACGGGAAGCGTGGGAAGGGGGCGGGAGGTCCGAGTCCCTAAGCGGTTTTACGAAGGACAATTACGCTGGTGATGTCGTCCTCCTGGGTGCCCTGGCCAAATGCCAGAACGTCGTCCAGAAGGGCGTTTTGCAGGTCGGCGGGCGGCAGGTTTCGATTCGTCCGCAGGAAGTCGACCAGGCGCTCCTCGCCGTAGAAATCGCCCCCCGGGCTGCGCTGCTCGATGATGCCGTCGGTATAGAGGAGCAGGAGGTCCCCGGGCCGGAAGGCCACCGTGCCCTCCGCGTAGTCCTGGGTGCGCCTCGCGCCGAGCACGGTGCCCCCGTTGGCGAGCCGGTCCACGAAGCTGCCGGTGGCCAGCAGGGCGGGGCACTGGCCGGCACTGGAGAAGGTGAGGGTGGCGCGGGGGACGTCCAGGATGCCGCAGAAGAAGGTGGCGAACTGGCCCGGCTTGGCGTGCTCGACGAGGAAGTCGTTGAGCTCCCGGTTGAGCTCTCCGGGCGGCAGGTCGCCCTTGAGCGCCCGGTTCTTGAACACCGCCTGCAGGGAAGCCATCAGCATGGCGGCGGGAACACCCTTGCCGCTCACGTCACCAATGGCCACCACCACGCGTTCACCGTCGAGGGCGAAGTAATCGAAGTAATCGCCGCCGACCTCGGTGGAACTCACCATGCGCCCGCGGATCTCGATGTCGCGCATGCGCGGCGGAGTCTCGGGGAGCAATGCCTGCTGGATGTCGCGCGCCAGCATGACCTCGCTCTTCAGGCGCTCCTGCTCGATCGAGGACTGGATGAGGTCCGCGTTTTCCATCACCAGGCCCACCTGGTCGGCGAAGGTCTCCAGCAGTTCGTTGTCGGCGCGCCGGTACACCAGCCCGGAGCGCCGCTGGCCCAGCAGTAGCATGCCGATCAGGCGGTCCGGCGCGGCAATGGGAACGCACACCGCCAGGCCCGGCACGGAGAGCAGCGCGCGCGATTCGGCGTCGAGCCGCGGGCGCTCCCACGAAGGGTCGAGGTACTCGACGGGCAGCGGCGTGCGGAAACGGGTGAGGTAGCGTCCCAGGAACGCGTCCGCGGCAAACGTCTCCGGTGTGTCGGGCGCGGGGCCGTCGGTTCGCGCGCGCGCCAGTTCTCTGCTGCCGTCGCGCAGGTAGACCACCGCGAAGGACGGGTGCAGCAGGGTGTCGACACGGCGCAGGAACTGGTCGAGGATCTCGTCGCGCGAGAGCGTGCGGGCCAGCGAGCGACCAAAGTCGACCACCTCCTGGCGGTAGATGTAGTCGGTGCGGTAGAAGAGACGATCGACCGCGCCCTGCACGCGCTCGCGCACGGGCGCGAAGGCCACCGCCAGCGCGAACACCGCGAAGGGCAGCCAGGCGTACTCGCTCACGCCGAACTCGCGCGAGAGATACGTGCCCAGCGACTGCACGATGATGTAATAACCCGCCACCAGGATTCCGGTGAGAACCGCGTAGACGAGGCTCTTGCGCACCACCGCGTTGAGTTCGATGGCGCCGTGCTTGAGGATGGCGTAACCGAAGGACAGCGGCACGAACCCCAGCAGCAGCGCGACGCGCACCGTCGTGTGCTCGGGCCAGATGGTTGCGCGCAGCGTGGTGGCGAGGAAGGGAAGTATCCCGGCCAGTGTTCCGGCGATGACCACGCGCAGTTTGGCCTTCTGCGCGCGCGGTGAGGTGCGGTAGGCGCGCACGAACACAACCAGCGACGCGAGCACGTACGCCACGAAGTACAGCGTGGATGCCGCCAGCACCAGGGAGGATGCTGAAGCGGGCGTGGGCATGAACTGGAAATGGCGCGTGGCCACCACCGCGCTGGACGCGAAGATGATGGCGGGCGCGAGATACAGCCACGGCGTGCGTCGCTTTCCCTCGCGCGCGGCGCGCTCGGGAAAACGCAGGAAGAAGTGGAGCAGGGTGGCGGGGAAGAGCAGGATCAGGGCGTCGGAGATGAGTTCGCCACCGAGCTGCCAGAACGGATTCTGCGTCGAGGGTCGGTCGGTCAGGAACACGGCCAGCAGCGTGCAGTTGATTGCGAAGAGTGTGGCCACGGCGTCGGCGCGCCGCAGGTACACCCACAGCCCGACGCCCAGGAAGAGCAGTGCAACCACCAGCAGCGCCGCGCTGTCCATGAGTGTGCGGCGGGGCACCACGGTGTACTGCAGGGTCGCCCGCAGGATTTCATCCCCGCGGCGCAGTTCGTACTGCTGCGGCCGGAAGTCGTGGTTGGAGGCAACGAGGTGCTGGAGGTGGAGGCGGTTGCGCAGGCGGTGGCCGTCGATGGCGACGATCTCGTCACCGGCGACGATACCGCTGGCGACGTTGGGCCCGTCCGCCTCGACGCTCTGAACCACCAGATTCTGCGTGCGAATGCCGGAGTAGGGCGACTCGAGCCGCTCGCGCGCGCCGGGAAACTCGAGCACGACGATGGCGAGCACGAACACGAGCAACAGGGGTCGGAATAATTGGGCCGCCCGGTCCCCGGGGAACGCCGGCCGCGCCGTCTGGAGCGTCTTCATTCGCTCGTTCCTCCACGGTTCGGGCGTGAGCGTGGCGACGCCGCGCGGTGCTGTCAACCGGAAAGGCGGCCGGGTCGGACGCGCGGTGGCGTCCGCATGCGGAAAACCCGCGGTGGCGGGCGTGGAGGAAGCCCTTGCGGCGCCGCAACGGCTGTGCTACTCTCGCAATTCTAAACGAATTACGGTTGTCCTTTGCGAGGAGTGTAGGTCCACATGACGGCGACGGCCAAACGAGCCCGGAAGAACATCAAGGAAGACCAGCTGGTCACCACGGCGGTTCGCGCAAGCGAATGGGCACAGGAGCATTTCAATCAAGTCATCATCGGGATCGTCGCGCTGGTAGCGGCGGTTGCGGTGCTGGTGTTCGTGGCCAACAGCCGCGAGAACAACGCGCGCGAGGCCGAACGCATGATGGGTTCGGCCATGATGCTGATGCAGCAGGGCGACCTGAACGCAGCGCGCACGAGCTTCGAACAGATCTACCAGCGCCAGGGCGGCGAGTACGCCGTTGCCGCGCGCTTCTTCAAGGCCGAGTGCGAACTGGGCATGGGGAACTTCACCCGTGCGGCAGCCGATTACGAGGCGTACCTCGCACGCAAGGACGATTACCCGGTATTCGCCGCGTCCGCGGCCGTGGGCCGGGCGCTGGCGTATGAGGGTGCCGAACAGTGGCCGGATGCGGCCAGAGCGGCGGCGGAGGCCGTGAACGCGCTGGGCAAGGATGACCCGCGCTACCACGACGCCGCATACCGCGCCGGTTACTGCTACGAGCGGGCCGGCGACACGAAAGAGGCGCTCACGTACTACCGGATCGCTGCGGACGGCGCCACCGGCTCGTTGCGGGATCGCGCCCGCTACGCCGTCACGGCCCTGGAGTAGAATTCCTGTGTCCCGTGGGGGCGGGTTCTGACGTGTTAGTCGCAGCCACAACCGTTCCGGAGGGTGAGCGCGCCTCGCCTACGGACCACGAGCGCTGGTACGCGGCGCTGGGTTACCTCTTCTTCCTCTGTTTCCTTGCCCTGTGGAAGGCCCGCGACAGCCACTTCGTGCGGTTCCACGCGCGGCAGGCGTTCCTTCTGTTTCTCTCCGAATGCGTGGCCTTCCTGGCCATCGTCGTCGTCGACCGCACCGTGGGCCGGCTCCCGCTGCTGGGGTTGATCCTGGTGGTCATCGCGCAGGTCTTCGTGTACCTGACCGCGCTGTTCCTGTCGGTGACGGGATTCGTGAAGGCGCTGTTCGGCGAGTTGTGGGAGATGCCGTTCTTCGGTCCATACCGCGAGAAGATCCCGCCGTTGTGAGTTGAGTCCGGCCCCGCGCCGGCACCGTCCACCCATGCATTCCGTTGCGCGCCGGGGGAAGACCGCCCGGCGGGACCGCCAGGCCGCGGTGGCAGCGTTCACGTTATGGCGCATAAGATATATTATGTTAACCAGTGCAAGAAAGCGAACCCGCCAGGGGCTTTCGCCATGCGCCGCTTCCCCGGTCCGGCCCGGCCTAGAGGACGATGTTGACGAGGCGGTTCTGGATGACGACCACGCGTCTGGGCGTGGCGTCCCCGATGATCTCGCGGATACGCGGATTCGCCAGCGCGATGGCTTTCATGCGCTCGGCGTCGGTGCCGGTCGGTACGGGCTCGCGCGCGCGGATCTTGCTGTTCACCTGGATGACCAGGTCGAATGTGTCTTCGCGGGCATACGCGGGGTCGGCCTCGGGCATGGGCATGTCGAACACGCTGCCGGTGTGTCCGGTGCGCTCCCACAGTTCCTCGCAGATATGCGGCGTCATGGGTGCCAGCAGGCGTACCAGCGCGTCGTAGGAGGCGCGCAGCACCGCGTCCGCCTGCGGGCCGCGGCCGGTCTCGTCGCTGTCGAGGAATGCGTAGATGGCGTTGCACAGCTCCATGAGCGCGCTGATCGCGGTGTTGAAGCGGAAATGGTCGCTCACGTCGCCCAGTACGCGCCCGATGGCCTGGTGGGTCTTGCGCAGCAGGTCGCGTTCGGGGTCGGTCAGGCGCGCGGCGTCCAGCGTGCCGGCGGCGGGTGTCGCCAGCACCTTCTCGTTTGTTTCGTAAACACGCCACACACGATTAAGAAAACGGTAGCAGCCTTCCACCGCCTCGTCGCTCCACTCGATGTCGCGCTCGGGTGGTCCACAGAACAGAATGTACAGGCGCATGGTGTCGGCACCCATGGGATCGATGATCGTGTCGGGCGGCACCACGTTGCCTTTGCTCTTGGACATCTTGAGGCCGTTCTTGCACACCATCCCCTGGGTGAAGAGGCGCGCGAAGGGCTCGTCGAAGGCTATGAGCCCGCGCGAGTGCAGAAATTTCGTTATGAAGCGCGCGTACAGCAGGTGCAGGATGGCGTGCTCGACACCGCCGATGTACTGGTCCACCGGCAGCCACGCGTCGCACAGTTCGCGCGGAAACGCCCGCGTCTCGTCGTGCGGGCCGAGGTAGCGCAGGAAGTACCAGCTCGAGTCGACGAAGGTGTCCATGGTGTCGGTGTCGCGCTCGGCGTCGCCGCCGCAGCGCGGACAGGCCGTCCTGCGAAACGAATCGCTGGCCGCCAGCGGGCTCTTGCCGTCGCCGCGCGGCCTGAATTCGACGTCTTCGGGCAGCAGCACCGGCAGATCCTTCTCGGGCACGGGCACGATCCCGCACGCCGGGCAGTGGATCATGGGGATGGGGGCACCCCAGTAGCGCTGGCGGGAGATGAGCCAGTCGCGCAGGCGGTAGTTGACCCGCCGCTTGCCGCTTCCCTCCTTCTCGGCACGCTCGGCGATGCGTTGGAACGCCTCCTCGTGCCCGAGGCCGTCGTACTCGCCACTGTTCACCAGGATCCCGTGGCCGGAATAGGATGCGCGCGGAAAGTCCGTCTCGCCCTCGCGCGGACGGATGACCTCGCGGATGGGCAACCCGTAGCGGGTGGCGAATTCGAAGTCGCGCTGGTCGTGCGCCGGCACGGCCATGATGGCGCCGGTCCCGTACTCCATGAGCACGTATGGGGCGATGTAGATGGGTATCTTCTCGCCGCTGAATTGGTTGATGGCGTAGGCGTCCAGGAACACACCTTCGCGGCTGGGTTCGGTGCGCCCCTTGCCACTCAAGCGTTCCACCGTGAAGCGCGCGATCGCTTCGCGGAATTCACCCTCGCGGGGCGATCCGGCGATGAGATTCTCCACTTCGGGGTGTTCCGGAGACAGGACCAGGAAGGTGGCGCCGAACACCGTGTCGGGGCGCGTGGTGAAACAGCGGATGCGCCGGCCGCTGCGCGCGATCTCGAACTCGAGTTCGAGCCCCTGGCTCCTGTCGATCCAGTTGCGCTGCATGGTGACCACGCGCTCCGGCCAGTCGGCCAGGGTCTGCAGGTCGTCGAGCAGCCGGTCGGCGAAGGCGGTGATACGGAAGAACCACTGCTCCAGGTGGCGTTCCTCAATGGGCGTGCCGCAGCGCTCGCAGGCACCGTCCACCACCTGCTCATTGGCCAGCACGGTGCGGTCCCGGGGACACCAGTTCACCGAGGCAGCCTGGCGGTACGCGAGCCCCGCATCGTACAACTGCAGAAACAGCCACTGCGTCCAGCGGTAGTAGCCCGGCTCGCACGAGGTCACCTCGCGCGTCCAGTCGTACACCACGCCCCAGCGGTAGAACTGCTGCTTCATGCGCGCGATGTTGTCCCGCGTCCACGTGGCGGGGTGAATGTCGCGCTGGATGGCGGCGTTCTCGGCCGGCAGCCCGAAGGCATCCCATCCCATGGGCGCCAGCACCTCGTGGCCCTCCATCTTCTTGAAGCGCGCCAGCGAGTCGCCGATGACGTAGTTGCGCCCGTGCCCCACGTGCAGCTCACCCGACGGGTACGGGAACATCATTAAACAGTAGAACTTACGGCTGGTACTGGAGAGATCACATTGCATCAGGCCGTCGCGGGCCCACCGCGCCTGCCACTTTGCTTCGATCTCCGCGTGCGGATACCTGGCCATGCTGGGTGCTTTCCGGTTTCGAGGATACCTGCGGCGATTCAGCGGTCCGGGAATCGGGCCAGGACGTGGATCTCATCGCCGACCGCGTCGATTTCAGTGACGGCGCCGGCCGACTGGAGGAACGCGCCCACGTCCTCGGCCGCCTCGCGGCCACTCACCACCACACGCATGAGCAAGGGGCGGCCCTTTTCGAGGGCGGACGCCACCATGAGACGGGGGCCCGGTTTGGAGAGGCCGCGGGCGTTGATGCGTATCTCGCGATCCATGGGAGGTGTCCTTGCGCCAACCGCGTGGTCCGGGTCGGGGAATGGAACCGTCGGCGTCCTCCCCACGGCCGCGGGCGCTGTCCCGGTGGCTGTTTCAGGCGCCCAATCTACGGGGAAAGCGACGGCGTGGCAAGGGTTTTCCCCACGTGGGCGGCGATCAGCGCCTCCTCGATGAGCACCCTTCCGGGGAGCGACGTGGACTTGAGACGGGTGTCGGCCCAGCGCAGGTTCGCGAGCAGCGCGTCGAGCCGCTCCCGCGGGACGCGTACGGCCTGTTCGCGCAGCTTGCCGGCGTAGAAGGGGCTGTTGGTGGCCCCCAGTTCGGCGGCCAGGACGCGATCGCTGGATACCGCGCGCCCCCGCTCCCCAAGCAGTGTCTGCACCTCCAGCAGGGAAACCACGCGCCGCAGCATCATCGCCACCACGAACACCGGCTCCTCGCCCGCCTCCAGCAGGGTTGCCACGCGCGGGACGAGCGTCGCGGGCGCGGTGGCCCCCACCGCGTCGAGAACCGAGAAGAGGCTGTCGGTGCGGTAGCGCCCCACCACGGATGCCACCGTGTCGCGCGTCACCCGCCCGTCCGCGGGCACCGAGAGCAGGATCTTGTCCACCTCGTTGGCGATGTCGATCAGCTGGGTGCCCACCGACTCGATCAAGAGGTCCAGCGCATCCGCGTCCACCTGCACCTTCTCGCGGCGGAAGCGCGCCAGTACCCGCTCCAGGGTCTCGTTCTCGTCGAGCGTGTCGAATGCGAAGGCGACGCCGCGCGCTCCGGCCACCGCGCCGAGGCGCTTGTGGGCCTGCGTTTCCAGCTTTGCGCTGGACGACTCAATCACCAGGGTGAGCGAATCCGGCACACGCTCCACACGGTCGATCACGCGCTCGCGGTTGGCGGTGGAGAGCGCCTCGAAGTTCTTCAGGATGAGCACCCGGCGCGAGGAGAAGAGCGGAAACGACTGCACCCGGTCGTCGAAGGCCTGGGGGTCGAACTCGTCGCCGTAGACGATGTCGAGGTTGAAGGTGCGGTCGCCCCCGGGCAGCGCCGCCTGCAGGAGTTCGCGGACGAACTCCTTCTTCATGAACTCCTCGGGGCCGTGCAGGAAATACACCGGCTTGAGGCGCCCCTGGCGCACATCCTCGAAGAGTTTCTTGTAGCCCTGGAGCCGTGGTGCCATGGATTACCAGTCCTGCACGGTCAGGTTGAGGATCTGGTTGGTGATCTCCTGCAGGCTCTCCTCGACCGCGTCGTCGAAGGTGCGCCCGCTCTCGACCTGCTCGACGAAGTACGACCCGTTGCCCTCGATGGACCGGTTCTGCCAGATGGGCTCGTTGGTCTTGCGATTAAATAGTGATACAACTACTTTAATGACAACGATATACTCTTCTGCGTTGAGATCCTGGTTGAACGAGAAGGGCCGGTTGGCGAACTCGGTGATCTGCCCGTCGAGGATGGCGTCGGCCGCGTCTTCGGACACCACCTTGAGCGTGTTGTCGCGCACCAGAAAGTCGATGATCCGGTCTGTGACCGACAGCTCCAGGTTGGGCTGGGCGGTCTTGTTCTCGAAGAACGGGACATGGATGCTTTTGATGTCCTTCGCGGTGCGGGAAGTGGTGCTGTAGCCGCATCCCCAGGACCCAAGTGCGAGCAGCACGCACAGAGCCGCCGCGCCGGACTCAGCTGGGCGTGGAAAGTTCACTCTCGTCCCCGATGTTGAAGCTCTTCATGCGGTAGCGGAGCTTGTCACGCTTGACGTTGAGCAGACGGGCGGTGCGGCTCTGGTTCCAGCCGGATTCCTCCGACGCCTTCAGGATGAGGGCGCGCTCGAGATCGCTCACCACGGATTCGAAGTCGATGCCATCCTCGGGAATGGGTGCGGCCAGAATGGCATCCAGGCGGCGGCCCAGGGTTCCCTCTTCGGCCCGTTGCGCGGCAAAGGGCAGCATCTCGCGGCGCAGCACCGGGCCGTTCTCCAGCAGCACCACCCGCTCGATGACGTTCTTCAGCTCACGGATGTTCCCCGGCCACGGGTAGGTGAGCAGGAGCTGGCGCGCCTCGTCCGCGATCTCGGTGAAGTTCTTGTTGAACTTCGTATTGAACATGTTGATGAAGTAGTTGGCAAACTTGAGCAGGTCTTCGCGCCGCTCGCGCAGCGGCGGAATGTACAGCGGGACCACCTTCAACCGGTAAAAGAGGTCGGCGCGGAAACGCTGCTCGTCGACCTCCTTCTGCAGGTCACGATTGGTGGCGGAGATCACGCGAACACTCACGTTGATGTCCTGCGTGCCCCCCAGGCGCCGGAACTCCATGCGCTCCAGCACCCGCAACAGCTTGACCTGGATGGTCAGGCTCATCTCGCCGATTTCGTCGAGGAACAGCGAACCGCGGTTGGCGAGTTCCAGCAGGCCCTGCTTTTGCCCCTTGGCGTCGGTGAAGGCACCCTTCTCGTAGCCGAACAACTCGCTCTCCAGCAGGGTTTCCGGGAGACTGGCGCAGTTGATGTCCATGAAGGGCTTGCCGGCGCGATTGGAGTAGCGGTGGATGAGACGCGCGATCATCTCCTTGCCCACACCGCTCTCCCCTTCGATGAGCACGGTGGTGGTGTCGCTCTTGGCCACCTGTTGCACGATTTCGTAGACGCGCTTCATGCCCGCGCTGTCGCCGAGGATGTAGTCGAAGCCGACCTCGGGGTCCATCTTGCGCTTGAGCTGCAGGACCTCGCGGTTGAGGCGCTCGCTCTCCAGCCCCTTCTTGATCACCATGAGCAGCTGGTCGAGGTTGATGGGCTTGCTGACGAAGTCGTAGGCTCCGTTCTTCATGGCGTTGACGGCGGTCTCGATATCACCGAAGGCGGTGATCATCACCACCCCGATCTCGGGGAAAATCTCCTTGATCTTGCGCAGCACCTCCAGGCCGTCCATGTCCGGCAGCTTGAGGTCGAGCAGGACCAGGTCGGGCACCACCGCACGGGCCTTCTCGATGGCCTCCGCACCGGTGCGGGCCGTCACGGCCTCGTACCCTTCCTGCTTCAGCGTTTTTTCGAGAAAGAACCGGATCGTGTCCTGGTCATCCACCAAGAGGATGACCGACTTCACGGGAGTCTCCATGGTGCACCTGCTTTACGGGTAGATAGATCGAGAACGTCGTGCCGACGCCGTACTCGCTGTCGACGTAGATGTAGCCGCCGTGACGCTCGATGATGCTGTGGGTGACGTAGAGCCCCAACCCGGTGCCGCCGCTCTTCTTGGTAAAGAAGGGCTCGAACACGCGCAGCTTGTCGTCCTCCGTCAGGCCCAGCCCGTTGTCGCGCACCCGGATGATAGCAAAATCACCCACTGCGTCAAACAGAACGTCGGGCGCCTCATGCGCGAAGGAAATCGAGACCGTTACCGTGTCGTTGGGCTGACTGGCCTCGATGGCGTTCTTGACCACGTTGATCAGCACCTGGATGATGCGATCCGAGTCCACCATGACCCTCCGCGGCGTGGGGGGAAACTCGGTAGCCAGCGAGATGGCCTTGCGGCCGGCGAGGTCGGACATCCCGGCGAGGCAGGTGCGAACCAGATCCTCCAGGGTGGTCGGGCCGTAGATGAGGTCGCTCACCCGCACCACGCTCATGAGGTCCCCGATGAGCCGGTCGATACGCCGGACCTCCTGCAGGATGAACTCGATATTCTCGCGCTGGGTGTCCGCCACCTCGCCCGCCCGCTGCAGGTACTGGATACCCGCGGCGATGCCGGTGAGCGGGTTGCGAATCTCGTGGGCGATACTGGATGAGAAGCGCCCCAGCGCGGCCAGCTTGTCCAGGTGCGCCACCTGTTCCTCGAGGCGCTTCTGGCGCGCGATGTCGGTGAACACCGCCAGCGCACCCTGCGGCTGCTTCTTCTCGTCGAGTAGCAGCGTGGTGTTGAGGATGATGGGATCCTTGGCGCCGTCCTTCTTGAGCAGCCATGCCTCCTGCTGGAAGGCGCGCCGGCCGGTGCGCATGGTGCGCATCACCGGGTTCTCCCCCGTGCCCACGGGGCTGTCCAGAATGAGGCGCTCCACGTGCAGGCTGCGCAGTTCGGCCAGCGAGTACCCGCTGACCTCTTCTGCGAGATGGTTGGCGAAGAGCACGGTGCCCGATTCGTCGACCGTGATCAGGCTGTTCATCATGCTGTTGATCACGTTGTCGCGGAAGCTCTCCTCCTGCTGCAGTTCGGCGAACAGGCGGTTGTTCTCCAGCATGGTGCCCAGCTGGACGGCCAGCGTCTCCACCGAGACGAGGTCCACGCGGCTCAGGGTCGCCGCCTTGAAGCCGTCGGTTACACCCACCACGCCCAGCACGGGGATGCGTTCGCACCCCGGACAGCGATAGCCGTGTTCGATGGACGAACTCTCGCGTTTGACCTGGGTCATGCGCAGGATGCAGTCCTCGCGACCCTCGCAGCCCTGGGTGGCGCCGCTCTTCACCAGCGGCACCACGATGTAACAGCTCATGGTGCTGTCCTCGAAAAGCGTGGCGCCGTCCAGGGTACCGATGCGATGCATCTCCGGGTCGCGGATCAGGACGGACTGGTGCATCTGCACCGCCTTGCCCATCAGCCCGTCCAGCTGGGTCAGGGGAATGCGGTGCTGGGAATGCGCGTGACCCTCGGGCGTATCGCGGAACACGTAGAAGTTGAGTGCGTCGCCGTCGGGATCGAAGATGCCCACGAACAGCTCGCGGTATCCGAGGCCCTTGGAGAGGAAGTTGATGACCGCGTCGACCACCTTGGACTCGTCCAGCGACGACACCAGGGTCAGCCCGATCTCCTTTATGCTCAGCAGTTGGATGTTCTTTTCGACCAGCTGGAAGTTCTTGCGCTCGAGTTCGGTGGCGACCTCCTTGAGCGCCTTGTACACCGACTCGTCCACCTCGCCGGGGCGGATGTTGCTCAGTTCTCCGATGGCCTCGCCGTGGATCTTGCGGATGCCGTCGAGGACGGCCTGGTAGCGGTTGCGAACCGCGATGGACTCGATGGCCACGTACACCAGCACCAGAATGGCGACACCGGGGATGAACGCCCACCAGGGCAGCAGGCGCGCGAGCACGGCGCCCGCGGTGGCCACCACCAGCACCCCGGGGAGCATGCGGCGGCGCGGTACGTAGGTGAGGAGTTTCACGGGCTCATCTCCGTCATCATGGCTCCCGCGACGACCGCGCCGAGCCCGGCCCGGGTCACAGCAGGGGCCTGGTCCGCAGCGGCGCCATCACAGGCCTGCGTCCTGGGGCATCGAGGCGTCGCTCGTCGCGCCGCCCGTCGAGAGGTCCCACCGGGACGCCATGTAGGTCAGCCCCCACTTCGCGTGCACACCTTTCCCCTGGTTGTTCCCCACGTTCGACGCTTCGACGTCGATGGCCAGGCAGTGCTCGAGGTGATCGAAGAACACCCCGGTGCTGCGGATCCACAGCGACAGGTAGTAGCGGTTGGGCTGCAGAAAGAGGTCGTCGATGAGCAGGTCGATGTACCCCTCTCCCACATCGAGGACCGGGATGAAGTAGCCCGCGTGCCACGTGCTGGCGGTGAAGACCTTCGTTCCCATGTCCGAGTACACCACCATACCGAACTTGGGGTCGCGGATGCGCTCCTTGGCCTTGTAGTGGAAGCGCGCGCGCAGCGGTTCCCCGCAGCGAAACAGCGCGGCCGGATTCCCGTCCATGTCCATGAAATCCACGCGGGTAAAGCGCGCGGCGCCGTTTCCGCCCCGGCCCTCGACGTTGGCGAGGTCGTAGCCGGCGCGCTGTGACTCCGAGAAGGTTGCCAGGTAGGCGGCGATGACCTTGTCCGAGGGGCCGTCCATGCGCATCTTGCCGGCGTCGATCCAGATGGTGCGTGGGCACAGGTTCTCAATGGCGGCCATGTTGTGCGAGACGAAGATCACGGTGCGGCCCCCGGTGCGCATGTCGTCCATGGCGCTGAGGCACTTCTTCTGGAACTCGGCGTCGCCCACCGCCAGCACCTCGTCCACGAAGAGCACGTCGGGTTCCATGTGCGCGGCCACCGCGAAGCCGAGGCGCAGGCGCATGCCCGACGAGTAGCGCTTGATGGGCGTGTCCACGAACTGATCCACCCCCGCGAAGGCGATAATCTGATCCAGGCGCGCATCGATCTCGCGCTTGCGCATGCCCAGGATGGATCCGTTGAGGTAGATGTTCTCACGCCCGGTCAACTCGTCGTGGAACCCCGTGCCCACCTCGATGAGCGAGGCCACGCGGCCGCGAACGCGGATGCGCCCGCTGGTCGGGTAGGTGATCTTGGACAGCACCTTTAGCAGGGTGCTCTTGCCCGCGCCGTTGCGGCCGATGAGTCCCACCACCTCCCCCTCGTCGACGTGGAACGAGAGGTCATTGAGCGCGAGTATCGTTTCGCGCGGTGCTCTGGGCCCGCGCCGGAACATGTTCACGAGCACCTCGCGAAGCATGGTCTCGTGGCGCAATGCCCCCAGTTGATACTGCTTGGTGATGCCTTCTACACGAATCGCTTCTTGCATGGGTACTCCCGGCTAGATCAGGTCCGCGAACGATCGTTCGGTCCGGTAAAAATAGACACTCGCCAGCACGAACAGCACCGTGGTCACCGCGCAGGCGATGCCCAGCGTGGGCCAGTCGATGGAACGGGTGGGCAGCGCCGCCGCGCGGAACGCATCCAGGATTCCCACCATCGGGTTGAAGCGCAGGATGGCCTGGTAGCGGGGCGGCAGTGCCGAGGTGCCGTATATGACCGGCGAGAGGAACAGCATCGCCTGCACGAAGAACGGAATGGTGTACTTGATGTCGCGGTACTTCACGTTCAGGGACGAGAAGATCATGCCGATCGAGAGCGCGAGCATCACCAGCGGCAGCAGGAACAGCGGCCACAGCAGCAGGCTGGGGGAAAGCGGCATGTGGTAGTAGAGCATGACGCCCACCAGCACCGCCGAGGCGATGAAGAAGTCCACGATGCCGCTCAGGGCCGACGAGGCGGGGATGATGGCACGCGGAAAGAAGACCTTGCTGATCAGCTTGGCGTTGGTGACCAGGCTGTTGCCGGACTGGGTCACCGCGTACTGGAAGTACGTCCACGGCACCAGCACCGAGTAGCTGAACACCTGGTACGGGACCCCCTCGCTGTCGATCTTGGCGACGCGCCCGAACATGATGGTGAAGACCACCATCATGAAGAAAGGCTGGATGATGGCCCACGAAGCGCCCAGCAGCGTCTGCTTGTAGCGGATCTTGACGTCGCGCCAGATCAGAAAGAAGAACAGCTCGCGGAAGCGCTTGAACTCCAGCAGCCATTCGATGACAAGGGGTCGCGTCGCCGTGGTCATAGCACTACCTTTCTACCGTAGAATGCCTCGGCCCGGCGCGCGGTGGCGTTGCACTCGAGACCGCGCAGGCGCATGAGGGCGGAAAACGTCTCCTCGTCGAACCATTGCTTGCCGGCCTGGGTGCCGAAGCACGCCATGAGAATACCCACCTTGGCCGCTGCGTGTTTCGCTTCCAGCGGCACGTAGACGTTGGGGCGCCCCAGGTCGCCGTCCCACTTGGGTATCTCGTACTCCAGGATGGCGTGGTCCCGGAATGTGTTCCAGGTGAGTTCGTTTACCACGCGGTGGTCCTGGTGGAGATCGTCCCGGCAGTGCGTGAAGATCACGTCCGGCTGGATACGCTTCTTGAGTTCCTCATAGTACGTCTTGATCTTCGCCAACTCCGAGGGGAAAAAACCGTCGCGGAACTGATGCAGCTCGACCCCGCGGCTGCCCGCGCCCGCCAGGAAGCGGGCCGCGGAGGCCTCGGCCTCGCGCGCGCGGTCGGCGCGGGCACTGAAGACCACCCAGTGCACCACCAGGCCCGGATTCTCCTCCGCCAGGCGCAAGATCGTACCGCCGCAACCGATCTCGATATCGTCGCTGTGCGCACCCAGGCAGAGCACGCAACCGACACCCTTCAGGGACAGCGTCTTCACGGATTCCTCTTTTTCTTCCATAGCTCCCAGGGGGCCTCGCCCCGCGTGTACAGGTCGTCGAGCATCTGCCGCTCCTTGAAGGTATCCATGCACACGAAGAAGCCGTCGTAGCGGTATGCACCCAGCTGCCGGGCGGTAATCAGGCGCTGGAACGGTTCCTCCACCAGTTCCTCGCCGGGATTCATGTGGTCGAAGATCCCGTTGCGCAGCACGAAGTAGCCGCCGTTGATGCGGATGTCGGTGTGGGTCACGTGGTCGATGCCGCTCACCGCCTGGTTCTTGTCCAGCGACACCAGGTGGAAGCTCTGGCTGGGGCGCACGCACAGGAAGGTGGCTACGCGCTGGCTCTGCTCCGCCTCCGCCACCATCTGGTCGAGCGGTACGTCGGTGAGGTTGTCGCTGTAGTTGGCCAGGAACATCTCGTCGCCATCGAGGTAGTCGCGCACGGCGCGCAGCCTGCCCCCGATGTTGGTGTCGTGGCCGGTGTCGACGAAGGTGATCTTCCAGTCGTCGATGTCGCTGTTCGCAAGACTCACGCGGGAACCCGACATGGTGAAGTCGTTCGACAGGCACTCGTCGTAGTTCAAGAAGTAATTCTTGATCACGTCCGCCTTGTACCCGAGGCAGAGGATGAACTCCTTGTGTCCCCAGTGCGCGTAGTACTTCATGACGTGCCACACGATGGGCCGGTAGCCGATGGGCACCATGGGCTTGGGAATCTCCTCCGAGTACTCCCGGATACGCATACCAAGTCCGCCACAGAACAGAACGACTTTCATACCGCTAGTCTCCCTTGTTTGCCGGCGCCAGCAGGCCGTGTTCCGCAAGCAACCCGGCGCCCGACTCGCAGGCCGCAAAGCTCAGACCCGAGCGCTCCGCGATATCCAGCAGCGAGTGGTTCCCGTCCGACAGGTTGAGAATCCACAGCAGGGCCATTTCGGTTTCCTGGGCATGTACGTTCCCGCCCAGGCTCGAGTACAGACCGCGTTTGCCCAGCTGCGGTTCGCATTTCGGGTTGGTGTTGACGTATGTCCGGTTCCCCTCGAGCACCCGTAGCACCTCCAGGTAGCGGCGCAATGAGTCCGCCAGCCGTCCGGGCTTCACGAATGCCAGGTCGTCCGCCGAGGTGTGATACTCCGGGAACTCGCCGTGCGGTGTGCGCGTCAACGAGCCCACGGCAAGGTTGAACCCCGGTGAACAGTACTGGCGCTCGTCGTAGCCGTAGGGCGAGAACTCCTTCACCCGGAACGGCTCCCCCGCTGCGCCCAGCACGTGGATCACCGCGCGGTCGATCTCGGCGTCACCGCGCCGCGACCGCTTGTAGGTCATGTTTCCCGTGTCCCCCACACAGGCGGCCACCAGGCCGTGCCGGATGCGCCCCGCCGAGGCTTCGTTCCTGGCCAGCCAGGCGATGGATCCGATTGCGCCGGGGATGAACAGGAACCGGTACGCGTAGCGCCGGCGCACGTCGCCCAGCAGGCCGGCCAGCGCCGTCGCCAGCACGACACCGGACAGGTTGTCGTTGCACAGCGACGGGTGACAGGCGTGCGCGGAGATGAGGACCTCGGCCTCCTCCTCCCCGGGTAGCAGCAACTCCCCGTAGGTGAGATGTCCGTCCTGCAGCGTGGCATCCACCACCACCTCGTATTCCCCGTCGGGCAGCTGCTCGCGCAGGCGGTGCGGCAGGCAGAAACCCCAGCGCTCGCTGTAGTACGACGTCCGATACGGAATGACATCCGGGTTGTCGGGCAGAGAGTACAGGTGCGGTTGCAGATCGGCAAGGCTCATGGTGGCGTGGACCGGAACGCTGTAGTTGAGCACGTGCAGGGAGTGCGCCTTGAAATCGATCACCTTCTCCCCGCGCGCGTTGCGTACGTAGGCGTCGCGGATGTTCCATTCCTTCGGCACCGTCCAGTCGAACACGCGGGTGCCGCTGGGCACCTCTTCCACCCCCAGGGGAATGTGCTCGCCCAGCACCGCCATTGTCTGCCGAAAACCATCGCCGGTGATACTGCGGCAAATGGGGTACAGGCGCGCCATGAGCTCGTGCATGAAACGTCCCTGCCCGCCGGCGTCGAAGGCGGAGAGAACGTCGCCGACGCTCGCGCCGGTTGTATTGCGGTCGTGCTGGCTCATGCCCTACCCCGGAAACTCCTGCCGGAAGCGATCCTGGTTGGAATCCGCGTAGCCGCGGTCCTTCTCCGAGAGCACCGTGACCTCGAGCGGCCAGCGGACGCCCAGCAGCGGGTCGTTCCAGCGGATTCCCCGCGCCGCGGCGGGTTCGTAGTACACGGTCATCTGGTAGAAGATCTCCGCGTTCGCCTCCAGGGTCTGGAACCCGTGGGCGAAACCCTTCGGTATGTGCAGCATGCGCCCGTTGTCCGCCGTCAGCTCCACACCGAACCAGCGCAGGAAGGTGGCAGAGGCGGGGCGCAGATCGACGATCACGTCGTAGATGGCCCCGCGTGTGCACCGCACCAGTTTGGTTTCGGCGTGCGGAGTAATCTGGTAGTGCAGCCCTCGCAGGG
>JAOUHG010000046.1 GCA_029865265.1 Candidatus Krumholzibacteriia bacterium
TGATGGTGACCGCGCGGCCCGCCGCGGCCGATTCGACCGACATGGTGATGGACACCCGCCCCCGCGCCAGGCGCGCGCGCACCAGATCCTTGATGTCCTGTTCGCGGTTCTGCAGCACCCGGGGGAGTTTGAAGGCGAGGTCGAGGAAGCGGTGGTTGACCGAGCGGATCTCCACGGACACCGTGGAGCCGCCCGAGGTTGCCTCGCCGGTTCCGAAACCCGTCATGCTGATCAGCATTGTCTTTTCCTCGATTGAATTGAAAACACGCGACGAGTCCCTATACTATGGACCGCGCCACGGGGTGTCAATTTGAACATGGGCGACAACGGGCGCTTCGATAACAGCTTATGAATGCGTCTCTCCTTGCACGATTCGCCCGGGAAGCCCGGGAGCAGATGATCGGGTGCTACCTCGGCATGCCGCTGTGGTATCCGCCCGTGCTCGCCATCTCCTATGCGCAAGACCGCTACCTGGTGGCGGTGCTGGAAACCCCGGGGCCGTTCTGTTTTCTGGGGCGCCGCTCGCCGTTTGAGGGCGCGCGCGCACCCGAGCGGATGGACCGCCTGGCCGGCGCCGAGATTCAGGAGGTCTCCTGCCCGGACGGCAACCGCGTGCTGCAAATTGACGTGGTCACGCGCGGGCGCGAACACCTCACCCTGTCGCTGGTGCTGTTCGGGTCGGCGGGGGCCGCATTTGTGTCGCGCGACGGGGTTGCCGCGGAAATCGTGGGCCGCGGTTCCACGCGCTATGACGACGTGCCCGCCAGTGTCACCCCCGCCGAGCCCATCAACCCGCCCTTCCGCATGCTTATCACAGGGCGGCCCGGCTCGGCCGCGCCGTTTGCGGGCTCCCGGCCACCACGCGACACGGAGAACGCCGTTGTGCTGGGGCCGTTTTCGTCGGCACTGGATGCGTGCGAGGTGCTGGGGCAGCGCGTGCTGGACGGCGCGCACGAGACCATCATCCGCCGCGTCACGCGCCCCGCGCGCCGCAAGGTGGAGTCGCTGCGGCGGCTGGCGATGAACCTGGAGTCCGACATCGAGACCGCCCACACGCACGGCGAAGAACGCCGCGTTGCCGAAACACTCGCCGCGTACCAGACGCGCATTCCCGCCGGCGCGACGCACGTCGATCTTCCCGACCTTTACGACGCCGAGAAAATCCACGCCATCGAGCTCGACCCGCCCGATCCCATCCACGTGCAGATTGAGAAGCGCTTCCGGCGCGTGTCGAAACTGGAGAAGAGTCTCGCGCACTCCACCAAGCGTCTGGCGCTGGTGCAAAAAGAGAGCGAGGAACTCGAGGCGTCCCTGCGCCTTCTCGAACAGGCGCGCACCTTCACCGAGGCGCTCAAGCTGGTGGAGGCCATTCGCGCCAAGTTCGGGATCAAGCTCGACGACAAGGCGCCGCCCATCGGCGCCACCAAAAAGAAGAAGGATCAGGAGAAGACCTACCGCCAGTTCGACCTGGACGCCAACTGGTTCGCCATGGTGGGACGCTCCAACCACGAGAACGACGAGATCACCTTTAAGGTGGCCGCACCCATGGACCTCTGGTTCCACGCGCACAACGTGGCCGGCTCGCATGTGATCCTCAAGTCGCGCGGCGGCAAGGGCAACCCGCCCTCGGCGATCATCCAGGCCACCGCGTCCATCGCCGCGCACTACTCCAAGGCGCGCCACAGCGGCCTCGTCCCCGTCATCTACACCCAGCGCAAGTACGTGCGCAAATTCCGCGGCGCCAACCCCGGCCAGGTCACCTGCGAACGCGAAAAAATGCTGATGGTCCCGCCCAAACTACCAGAGGGGGAAGAGGAGTAACTACTCGTAGCGCAGCGGTGGGGTTCAGTCCGGAAGCGTGACCCGGTACACCCCGTTCTCGTCGACAGACGACGCACCAAAGAACAGCGTCCGCGAATCATGACTCCAGTTGAGGTTGCTGACACCCAGGTACACGCCGTCCACCTGATAGGTCCGGCGTTTCTCCATATCACGTATGAACAGCTCCACAACCCCACCCGTCGGAATGGGAACCTTGAACCGGAAGATCACCGCGTACGCCAGGTACCGCTCGTCCGGCGAGACGCGTGTCTGGTAGTAGCCCGTCTCACTGAAAAAGCGCCCCGCCTTGGCCACCTTCTTCTGTTTCCTATCAGATCCTACCCGAACGAACTCCAAATCATCCCCGTGCCGGCGACTCATGTACAGGTCATCGGACAATTTCCCATTCCGCCACGCTGCACTGAATCGACCCGGCTGTTCCATGTTCAACGCGACACCCCGAGACTGAGAGAGTTTCGTCACGGCTCCCTGAGGGGGACAATCGCTGCAGCCCACTGATTCCGGACGCGTTTCGACCCGCGCTTCAGGAACTCCCGGAATAAACACGACCCACGGGCGCTGGCGCCAATCCCGGCACTTGATTCCAAACGTCCCTCCATTCCACCCCACCGGGTCAAAGGAGTAGATGATTCCAAGCCATGGGTTCGATTTGTAGTCGGTCAGCGCGTCCGACGGGATGTCATCGAGCACGTGATTTGTCTTCGCTCCTGTCCTCAGGTCGAACGTCACGAGATGGAAATCCGACGGGAACTCACCTCGATATGGCGGCGGTGGCAAAGTTGAATCGACCTCTGCGAATATCAGGAATTGCTCACCTGGGGAAACTGAGATCCATTCTCCCAGATAGGGAAAGTACCGTTCCGTTCCACTAATTCGCTCCGGATTGAGCTTGCTGCTGCCGCAGCCGAGCAAGCCAACCGCCGCAAGGACGCAAACAATCACAATGAACGTGTTTCTGGTCCGCATCTTGTCAAACTAGTCCGGAAGCGTGACCCGGTACACCCCGTTCTCGTCGACAGACGACGCACCAAAGAACAGCGTCCTCGAGTCATGGCTCCAGTTGAGGTTGCTGACACCCAGGTACACGCCGTCCACCTGATAGGTCCGGCGCTTCTCCATATCACGTATGAACAGCTCCGTTACTGGTATTCGCAAGTGCCGAGATGGCCAGGCGACCTTGAACCGTGGTGCCTGGCAGTCAACGTGGAGCCTCGGGGTGCGAGCTCCCGCCTGTGATGGATGAACCGAGTAGTCGCCTGGATTGGATGTGTCATGAACGCTCAATGTCGCCCCGTGAGTCACGGTCAGGATGGCCATGCATCTGAGAACGGGTCAACTCCTTCTGCCGCGGGCACAAAAAAAGAGGGAAGCACCGAAGTGCTTCCCTCTTTTCGTTCCGGAGAGCGTTGCCGCTCGGAATCACGCTAAGGGCAAGGGCTATGATTCACTGGCTTGGCGAGCCACTCAGGGGAAGGCACCCGCTCAGGCCGGCTGACGCCAACTAGAGAGGAATACGCAGCCTCCTTGACACCGCCCTCCGTAACCAGACGCGCTGCCTCTTCCTGTATCCCGGCACCCCTGCTGGAGCACCCTTCCAATAAGCGCAGCACGCTGGTCAACATTGCATTGTGCAATTGGTGTGCCAAATCGCGCCTGCGGGGACCCGCATATGGGGCCTTAACTTCAATATTGACAATGGAATAACGAAACAGCAACAGCCGTTGACGGGGGTGCCTGCGGGCAAACCGTTAAAAAATCTTACGGGGGGTAAAAAAAGCTTACGAAATCAGCGGTCGACGAAGCCGCCCTCGGTGTTGAGCCAGGTGGTCAACTCGCCCGAGGGAACGCCGCCGTTGTAGACATCGGTCCCGAAGTTGGACCAGTAGATATACAGGTTCTCGGCAGCGTAGGTGTTGGGACCGTTGGGGAGCGGTGTGCCCGGGTAGAGCGTCACCGTCATCTTGAAGCGGGTGGAGGTCTCCGCGTCGCACTTGACCAGCAGCGGTACCGAGGTGGTGAACCGCAGCGTCTGCCCCAGGTAGGTGACATTGGTGGTGCCGGCCGTGAGCTTCTTTTCCAGCGGGACCGGCAACTGATCGCCCAGGCCGACGGTCGGCACGAGGAGCGCAATCAGGGCAAGCGCAGCCAGAACTGTGCGGAGGAGCTTCATTACTGCGTACTATAGCAGACTTCTCGCGTTTCGGGTAGGGGGGATCGGGAAGTTCTCACCCGGCGGCCGACCCCTCGCCCAGCGCGCCGCCCGGCACACGCACGTCCCCCCGGCGCAGGGTGATGCGCCGCGCGTCCAGGAACTCCAGCAGCGGCACCACGTGTTTGCGCGTGATTCCAAAGGCGTTACGGAGATCCGCCACCCCCAGCTCGCCTTGCCCGGCAAACAACTTTCGCAGCGTTTCCACGCACTGCCCGAGCGCGGAAACGTGCAGAACCCCCTCGCCCACATCCACAATTTCTCCCGCGTCGCGCAGGTACTGCAGCGCATCCTGGACGCGCGTTTCCGATGTCCACGCGCGCTCGATCTCGGCGCGCGAGGGAAACGCGAGACCGGCAGCGCGAATGGTATTGCCGAGTTCCTCTACTGCACGCGCCAGCGCCGGCGGAAGTTCGATGTCCGCCGAGCCCGCACGCACGCGGTCGCCGCGCACGAACAACGGGTGGGTGGCGCCGAGGGTTTCGATGACGCGGTTGAAGGTGGCCGCGGGGTGCGGAAACGCCAATCGCTGGCGCAGCTCCTCCTTGCCCAGTCCCCACTGCAACGGGAAGCGCGCCTGGTGCGCGCCGGCCAGTTCCAGTGCGCGCGCGGCGAGTGCGTCGAGCGCGTGGTGGTGATAGAAGCGTCCCGCGATGGCGACGAGATCACCCCGCTCGACCAGCGCCGCGGCGGTGGCGGTGTCGGCGTCCGCCTCCGCGATTCCTGCGATGCCCGCACGCTCGGCTGCCTTGGCAAGCACGGTTTCGGGATCGCCCTGTTCGCGGATGCGCAGCCGGTCGATGGCGGCGGCGTCGGCGCGGCGATGCTTCTCCGCGTGCGCGTCGACCACCACACCGCCCCCAATGACGCGCGGTGGTGAGTACTTGCGCACCACGAAGTGATCGCCCGCCCCCGCCACCAGCGGACTTTCCAGGCGCAGCTGCGCGAGCATGGACTCTCCCGCGCGCAGCACGTCGCCCTCCAGCAGCACCACGCGGCCCAGCAGTTCCCGCGCACCATGGTGGATGCGAATGCGCTCGCGGTTCTTTACTTCCAGATCTTCTATCGTGGCAAGCGTCATGCGCACGTCCACCGTGTCGGCACCCGTGAACTTGCCCGGCGTGGTGAGCATGTCGCCGCGCGCCACCTCTTCCAGCTTCACACCGTGCAACGCAATGGCGAGGCGTTCGCCGGCAACCCCCTCGTTGCGTTTGGCGCCAAAGCTCTGCAGTTCACGAACGCGCACGCGCTTTGCCGACGGCAGCAGGTCGAGCTCGTCCCCCACCGTAACTCGGCCGGAGTAGCAACTGCCGGTGACAACCACGCCGATTCCCTTCTGGTGAAACACGCGGTCCACCGCCAGGCGGAACGGCCCCGCGGCGTTGCGATTCTCCACCTGGGCCGCGAGCGCTGCGAGCGTGGCGCGAATGTCATCGAGGCCGGCGCCGGTGCGCGCGGAGGCGAGCACCACCGGCGCGTCTTCCAGGAAGGTGCCGTGCACAAGTTCGGCGATCTCTTCTTTCAGCAGCGGGAGGGTGTCGTCAGTGGCGAGGTCGGACTTGGAGACCACCACCATGCCGTGGCGCACGCCCAGCGCGCGCAATACCTCCAGGTGCTCGCGCGTCTGCGGCATGACGCTCTCGTCGGCGGCCACCAGCAGCATGGCCAGATCGATGCCGCCCGCGCCCGCCACCATCTGGCGCACGAAGCGCTCGTGCCCGGGAACGTCGATGATGCCCACGAACACGCCGCCGTCGAGCACGAGGGGCGCAAAGCCCAGCTCGATGGAGATGCCGCGGTCCTTCTCTTCCTTGAGGCGGTCGGTGTCGTGGCCGGTGAGCGCGCGTACCAGCTCGGTCTTGCCGTGGTCGACGTGGCCGGCGGTGCCCAGGATGAAGTGGCGCGCGGCCGGGGCGGTGGTCTTCCCGGGCGATCCGCTCACGTTACTGGCTGGCGCGCTCGATGCGGGCGCCGAGGGCGTTGAGGCGCTCTTCGATGCGCTGATACCCGCGGTCGATATGGTAAACGCGGAGGATCTCGGTTTGTCCCTGCGCACTCATCGCGGCCAGAATGAGCCCCGACGAGGCACGGATGTCGGTGGCCATCACCGGCGCACCCTGCAGTTTTTCCACACCGCGGATCACGGCCAGGTTGCCGTCCAGGCGCACGTCGGCGCCAAAGCGGCGCAACTCGGGCACGTGGGTGAAGCGGTCGGGATAGATGGTCTCCTTCACCGTGCTGACACCGTCGGCGCGGCACAGCAGCGCGATGATCTGCGCCTGCATGTCGGTGGGAAACCCGGGGTACTCGCGCGTGACCACGTCTGTCGCCTTCAGGCGCGACGGTCCCTTCACGCGCACTTCGTTTTCACCGGCCTCCACCGTGGCGCCCGCCGCCTCCAGCACGGAGATCACCGCGTGCATGTGGCCCGGGTTGCAGTGCGTGATGAGCACGTTGCCACCGGTGATGGCGGCCGCCCCCATGAAGGTCTCGGCCTCGATGCGGTCCGGGATGACGCGGTGCTCGAGCGGCTTCACCGAGGTGGTGCCGTGCACCACGATGCGCGGCGTGTCCGCACCTTCGATTTCGACACCGCACTCCTGCAGCGCGTGCACCAGGTCGGTGATCTCGGGCTCGAGTGCTGCGTTCTCCAGCACGGTGGTGCCTTCCGCCAGCGCGGCCGCCATGATGGTCTGCGCGGTGGCACCCACGCTGGAAATGGGAAACACGATCTCAGCACCGCGCAGGCGCTCGCAACTGGCCTCGATGTAGCCGTGCTCGAGCGCGATCTTCGCGCCCAGCTTCTCCATGGCCATCAGATGCAGGTCGATGGGACGCGGGCCCCACGCGCAACCACCGGGCATGCTCACGCGCGCGCGGCCGTGGATGGCAAGCGTGGGTGCCAGAACATAGATGGACGCGCGCATGGTACGCACCAGTTCGTACGGCGCCTCGAGGCCGTTGGCCTCGCGCGTGTCGATGGTCATGGTGCTGCCCTCGCGCGTGGTCTTCGCACCGAGGATGTCGAGCATCTTCACCATGGTGGTGACGTCACGCAGGTCGGGCACGTTCTCGATGACGCTGGTGCCGCGCGACAACAGCGCCGCGGCCATGAGCGGCAGCACAGCGTTCTTGGCCCCGTTGACGGGAATGGTTCCCGAAAGGGGCGTGGGTCCTTGTACTACAAATTTATCCATACGTGTCTTTCTTGACGGTTGCGCGACTGCGCCGCGGCGATTGAGCGGACCGTCACGGAGGCCGAGCGGCCACGGTGCCGAGCCCCTTTCAACAAGATGGGGCGAGGCGAGCGAGGCCGAGTGCCGAGGGGCGAGGCGCCCGGTGGGGCGCCGAGACCCCGTGTCCGCGAAACGCCGCGCGCAGTCGCGTGCGCTTATCAGTACGCAATGACCACCCGATCCCGTCCGGCCAGGTCCTTGATCACGCGCACACTCGTGAAGCTGGCGCCCTCGAACAGGTCCGAGACCGCGGCGCCCTGATCGTCGCCGATCTCCACCATGACGAATCCGTTCGGGAGCAAGCATCGCACCATTCGCGGAATTGCGCGACGGTAGAAATCCAGCCCGTCGGCGCCGCCGTCCAGGGCCAGCATGGGCTCGTGCTCGCGCACCTCGCGCGGCAGCCCCGCCAGCTCGCCGGAGGCGATGTAGGGCGGATTGCATAGAATCGCCGCAAAGCGGTCCGCGGTGCTGTCGAGATACTCCACGGCATCGTCGTGTACCAGCCGCACCCGGTCACTCACCTCGTTGTGCGCCGCGTTGTCCGCGGTCAGTTCGACCGCCGCGTCGGACACGTCCACCGCCGTCACCCCCGCGTTGGGGACGCGTTTTGCAATGGACACCCCGATGACGCCGCTGCCGCAGCACAGGTCGAGCACCAGCGCCGGCTCGTGCAGCGCCAGCGCGCGCAGTTTCTTCTCCGCGTGTTCCACCAGCACTTCGGTGTCCGGCCGCGGCACGAACACCCCGGGGCGCGCAAAGAACGGCAGCGCCATGAACTCCGTGCTGCCCAGGATGTACTGCAGCGGCTCGCGCGACGCGCGGCGCTCGATGCGCCGCCAGTAGCTCCCGATCGGCTCCGGCCCCAGGCTCTCCCGCGAGCGCACGTAGAGATCCAGCATGCTGACCCCGAGCGTTGCGCACAGCATCCACTCCGCGTTGCGGCGGGCATTGGGGACGCCACTCCTGTTGAGATGCGTTTCGGCGCGGTTGAGCAGGTCGCGGATGGTCTCGGTGGCGGGATGCATGCCGCGCCTCACTTGGCGGGCGCGCGCTGCGCGGCGCGTTCGAGTACATCTGCCTTGTGCAGCGCGTCGATGAGTTCGTCCAGGTCGCCCTCCATCACCGCGTTCAGCGTGTGCGTGGTGTAGTTGATGCGGTGGTCGGTGACGCGCTGTTGGGGAAAGTTATAGGTGCGGATCTTGGCGCTGCGGTCGCCCGAACCAATCTGGCTCCTGCGCTCGGCGGACATCTTCTGGTCCTGCTCGGACTGCGCGCGGTCCAGCAGCCGCGCCTGCAGCACCTTCATGGCCTTCGCGCGGTTCTTGATCTGCGAGCGCTCCTCCTGGCAGGTCACCACCAGGCCGGTGGGAATGTGCGTGATGCGCACCGCGCTGTCGGTGGTGTTCACACTCTGCCCGCCGGGGCCGCTGGAGCGGTACACGTCGATACGCAGTTCGTTGGGCTCGATGTGGATCTCCACTTCCTCAGCTTCCGGCAGCACCGCCACCGATGCCGCCGAGGTGTGGATGCGCCCGCTGGCCTCGGTGGCCGGCACGCGCTGCACCCGGTGCACGCCGCTCTCGTACTTGAGACGTCCAAAGGCGCCGTGCCCCGCCACCAGCAGCACCACTTCCTTGAAGCCGCCCATGCCGGTCTCGTTGCTGGAGAGCACCTCCGCCTTCCAGCCCTTGAGCTCGAAGTAGCGCTGGTACATGCGCAGCAGGTCGCCCGCGAACAACGCGGACTCCTCGCCGCCGGTGCCGGCGCGGATTTCCATGACGGTGTTCTTGTCGTCGTTGGGATCCCTGGGGACGATGAGAACACGGAACTTCTCTTCCAGTTCCTCGAGCTCCGCTTCCAGGGAGTCCATTTCCGCGCGCGCAATCTCCACCAGCTCGGCGTCCTCGTTGGCCTTGATGATCTTCGAGTTGTCCTCGAGCGTCTCGGTGATCTTCTTGAGCTTGGCCGACACCTCCACCAGCTCCTCCATGTCCGAGCGCTCCTTGGCGAGTTTGCGCCAGCGGGCGTTGTCCTTGATGACCTTCTCGTCGGAGAGCAGGCCGGTCAGCTCGTCGAAACGCTCGAGTATGGGATCGTACTTGGAAGCCATGGAAGTGTTGCCGCGTTTCGCGATGCGGCGGCGAACGACGCTAGCTGGAGGGTATCTCCAGGCGCACGTTCTGGTAGTCGAGGCACGCGTTCAGGGCCGCAATCGCGACTTCCAGCATATCATCGCTCGGTTCGCGTGTCGTGACTTTTTGCAGCGTGAGACCCGGCCACACGGCGGGTTTGAGGAAGCGGGCAAAGCGCTCCTTGGCGGAGAGGCGGATGAACTCGAACGAGATGCCCCCGATGACCGGGATCATGGCAAAGCGGAACATGCGCTCGCCCCACGTGTCCGGCTTGCCCAGCACCGAGAACACCAGGATGCTCACCAGCATCACCACCAGCAGGAAGCTGGTGCCGCAACGCGGGTGCAGTGTGGTGTAGGGGCGCGCATTGGCCACGGTGAGGTCCTGCTTATTTTCGTACACGTAGATGGTCTTGTGCTCGGCGCCGTGGTACTGAAAGATGCGCTGCATGTCCTTCCACTGGGCGATCAGAAACAGATAGCCCAGGAAGAACACCAGGCGGATGGCGCCGTCGATGAGGTTGAAGCCGATGCCGTTCTGCACGCCGGTGAGCTCGGTGAGCCACAACGGCAGCAGGAAGAACAACAGGAAGCCCATGCCCAGCGCGAACACCACCGAACCGAAGATGGTGAGGTTGGTGCCCACGTTCTTCTTCGGCTTGGGATCGCTGTCCTCGTCCGCGGCCTGCGATGCCGAGTACGACAGCGACGAGATGCCGATCCACATCATCTCAACCAGACCGATGGCCCCGCGCAGGATGGGAATGTTGAGAAACTTGAAGCGGTGCGTCAGTGCCTCGAAGCGGGTCTTCTGGATGACAATGGTCCCCTGGGGCGTGCGGACGGCGGTCGCGTAATAAGTTGGCGACCGCATCATGACGCCTTCGATGACCGCCTGGCCACCGACGCTGATGGGCTTTTCCGACATGGGTGCTGCGATGGGTCGCGGCTACTCGTTCGTCCCGCCGACGTCTTTGTACTTGTACTTCTCGCGGAAGCGTTCCACGCGGCCCGCCGTGTCGACGAACTTGCGCTTGCCCGTGTAGAACGGGTGCGACGCGGACGAGATTTCCATGCGAACCACGAAGTGCTTGACCCCGTCGATGTCACGGGTCTCGTTGCTCTTCATGGTGGAGCGGGTGATGAACTCCGCCCCGACGCTCGGATCGACGAACACCACGGGGTGGTACTGCGGATGTATTTCTTTCTTCATTTCCTCTGAACTCCCGGCAAATTTTAAGCCTGTGAAACAAGCATTATACGGGGTCGGGCGGCCTGCGCGCAAGGGGTTAACGGCCGGCCCGAAGGACGACGGGGGCGGGCGCGACGGCCGTATGTGCCTCCGAGAGATTCTCTTAGTCCTGGCGGGCCGCCGAAGCCGCGGCGGCCCCCGCCGGGAGGCCGAGCACCTTCCGGCCCAGGTACCCCGAGTTGAGGTCGATCACCGCGTGGACCAGGATGGGCGCCCACAGTGAACCCGTCAGAACGAAGAGCCCCGCCATCGCCAGCCCCACCAGCCCCGTCTTGACGATGCCGCCCGCGCCCTGATAGGCGTGCCCCAGCCCGAAGACCACCGAGGACAGCGCCACCGCGGCCCACAGCGGGAAGAACCACGCGAGGTATGCAATGAGAAAACCGCGGTAGACGATCTCCTCGCAGATGCCGGCCGTCGCCGACAGCGCCGAGAAGTAGCGCCCCTCGCGCGCGCTGGCGGGGATGATGGATTGCAGCGGCTCCAGCTGGGCACGCGCCTGTCCGATACGCTCGGCGCTGCGCAGGACCACGACGGTCTGAAGGACGAGCAGGACGCTCGCGATCGCGGCGAGCGCGGCTCCTACCCACCAGGCGGTCCCGATGTCGCCGGCGCCCATTACACCCGGCAACTGGCCGCGCACACCCCACCGCACCAGCACGAGGATTGCGAGCGACCACTCCACCGCCATGGTTCGGCGGTACGCGTTGACGCGCGCGTCCGCCTTGCCCGCTTCGATCTCATTGAGAAGCACGCGGTACTGCCGCTGCGCCCACAATGGCATCAGCAGCGTGACGATGGCAAAGAGCCCGTGTTCGAACAGTCCCGGTGTCATGCTCTCCCCGCGCGCCCGCTAGCGCCAGCTGGACCGCATCTCTTCTGCCATGTGCTCGATCTCGGTGAGGTCGCGCTTCATCTCGCTCCATCCATACCACAACGCGTAGTCCGGGTTGGCGTGGAACGTGCCCTGGAACGCGCGCATGCGGTGCTCGAGGTGCATCTGGAAGAGCCGTTGCTCGATGGGCGTGGGCGCGTCGTGGAACGCGAGCAGATCCGGGAACGCGTATGCGTATTCCTTCGGCTTCTTGAGCGTGCCATCCTTGTAGAGACCGGCAACGATACGAATGGCCTGCGCGAGCAGGTGGTCCGCCTCGCGGATCATGTCGTCGCCCTTGGCCAGTTCGGCCCGGGCGAAGTTCTCAGAGTGACATTCGCTGCAGGCGGTGAGCATGCGCGCGCGTTCGGCGTCGAACTCCTCCTGGGTGAGCCGCGCCACCTGCGCCGCCTCCACCACCTTGAGCCGCTCGGTCGGCTTGCCGTCGGGATCGAGAACCCCGAGCGCCTGCATGATGGTGGTCTGATCCGCCTCCCACTCCCTGCCGCCACGCAACGGCAGCCTCACCGCAAGGAATCCCCAGGCGGTGCGGACCTCGTGGTTGCCATCCTGCATGTGGCAGGTCTGGCAGGTGGGCCCGGCGGCGGACTGCGGAAGAACCATAGACTGCTTGAGTAGCGCGCGCACCCCGTGCTTGCTCGCGGACCACATCTCCCACTGCGGGTGATCGAATCCCATGTGGCAGGTCTGGCAGGCCTGCGGTGCGCGGGCCTCTTCCACCGAAAAGAGGTGGCGCGTGTGGCAGGCGTTGCAGGAGGCGACGCCGAACTTCCCGCCCTCCTTCCTGATGGCGGCCATGTCCTCATCGGACTTGAGGCCGATCTTGTGGCAGCCCCCGCAACCCTTCATGCCCTCCATGAGCGCGATGGGTTGCGCGTGCGCGGTGGGCATGGCCTTCATGGCCGCCCACGCAAACGCGTGCTTGCCGCGCTTGAACTGTGCCACGCGCTCCTCGTGGCAGGTGGCGCAGGTCTCCGGCGTGGGAATGTCCACCTTGTCGACATCGGACGCGGAGGAGTGTCGGTCGCCGTGGCAGTCGTTGCACTCAACACCCTCCCCCGCATGAGCACTCAGCTCCCAGTCGCCCACAATGCCGGGGGTGACATCGGTGTGACACTGGATGCAGGGGTTGGGCTGGGCGGTGGCGGCGAGCGGGAAGACCAGAACGGCCGTGAGGGCGAGCACCCGGATCATGACGTGCTCCTTTCGATCAGGAAGGCTGCGCGGCATATGAATTCATAGCACGATCCCCGCCCCGTGTCAGCCGTGTTGTGCCGGGTCAGGTTCCCGCGTTGTTGACGAACGTCGCCACGCGTCCGTGGTGCTCCGCCCACGAATTCCACACCGAGTTGGCCCAGGTTCCCGCGCGGGTGATGAAATCGGCGGACCCTTCGGCGAGCGCGAGTTCCAGAACGGTCAGCGGGGACGGAAACTCCGGTGGACGCATGCGGGGCCACTTGGTGTTCTGCGCGGCCAGGCGCTGCAGCAGGGGCGGAATTTCGTTGTAGGGAACCTCCAGGTCGAAGGCGGCGTAGAGGCCGGCCAGGTGCACGAGCACCGACCGGTCCGGATGCTTACCACCCGCGTGCTGGGCGGCGTACGCATCGACAATGAGTTGATAGACGGGCGCGTAGGTGTCCTTGCTGGAAGCGACCGCGAGGACCTCCTCGAAGACCACCCAGCACTCGGGAGAACTGTTGAAATAGCCATCGTAGGTGACCTTGTCACTGCGCGGCATCAGCAGTCCGCACCCGGGACACTCTCGCTTCGGCTTCTTCTCAGCCATCGATGGCACCTCCTTCCACGGCCTGCCGCCATCCTCGCATAGCACGCCGGGAGAGTGGAGTGTTTTCTGGCCACCGGCACACAAAGCAGAAGCGCCCCCCGGTTACCCGGAGGGCGCTTCTTTGCGCAGACCCAAGTTGCTAAAAACCCTGCACTAGGCATTCATAGACTTAAGGAACTGCGCATTGGTCTTGGTCTTGCCAAGCTTGTCGAGGAGGAACTCCATGGCCTCCATGAGGGGCTTGTCGTTCAAGAATTTGCGCAAGATCCAGATCTTGTCCAGATCTTTCTTCTCGATCAACAGTTCTTCCTTACGCGTGCCGGACTTGAAGATGTCGACTGCGGGGAAGACTCGCTTATCGCTCAAGCGGCGGTCAAGCACGAGTTCCATATTACCCGTGCCCTTGAACTCCTCGAAGATGACCTCGTCCATGCGGCTGCCGGTCTCGATGAGCGCGGTGGCGATGATGGTGAGGCTGCCGTTGCCCTCGATGTTACGCGCCGCGCCGAAGAAGCGCTTGGGGCGCTGCAGTGCGTTGGAGTCCACACCGCCGGAGAGAATCTTCCCGGAGTGGGGCACCACCGCGTTGTGTGCGCGCGCCAGTCGCGTGATGGAGTCGAGCAGGATCACGACGTCCTTGCCGTGCTCCACCAGGCGCTTGGCCTTCTCGATGACCATGTCCGACACCTGCACGTGGCGCTCGGCCGGCTCGTCAAAGGTGGAACTGATGACCTCGCCCTTCACGTTGCGCTCCATGTCCGTCACTTCTTCCGGACGCTCGTCGATGAGCAGCACAATCAGGTAGACCTCGGGGTGGTTGGCCGAGATGGCGTTGGCGATCTTCTGCAGGAGGATCGTCTTACCGGTGCGCGGCTGCGCCACGATGAGGCTTCGCTGACCCTTGCCGATGGGACACACCAGGTTGATCAAGCGCGTGGAGAGATCCTCGGGATCGTGCTCCAGGTTGAACGCCTCTTCCGGATACAGCGGTGTGAGGTTATCGAAGAAGGGCTTGGTCTTGGCGACGTCCGGGTGTTCGTGATTCACCGCCTCCACGCGAAGGAGGGCGAAGTATCGCTCCGAATCCTTCGGGCTGCGAATCTGGCCCGACACCGTGTCCCCGGTGCGCAGATCGAACTTCTTGATCTGCGACGGCGAAACGTAGATGTCGTCCGGGCCCGGGAGGTAGTTGTAGTCCGGCGAACGGAGGAAACCGTATCCCTCCGGAAGGACCTGCAGAACACCCTCGGCGAAGATGAGCCCGTTCTGTTGCGTCTGCGCTTCCAGGACTTTGAAGATAAGCTCCTGCTTGCGCATGCTGCTGGTGCCCTCGATTTCGAGGGCATTGGCGACGTCGAGCAGCTCGGAGATGGTCTTCCCCTTCAGCTCGGCGATATCCATTCTTTTTGCTCCAATAGAGGACACGATGGCGGGGTCGGGTGCTTAACTAACCCGAATGGTAGGAGGTTCGTACTGTCAACGGAGACAACGCTCCGCCGTTGAATTGATTACTCATCAGCCACATGGGCAGGGATTGTTTCAAGTCCGGGATTCTCAGGTATTCGCTTTGAGAGTAACAACCTGGGTGTGTTTCGAGGCGTCGCCCGGGGAGGACCGCCACACCACCGGGCCGGGAGGAATGCAAGTCGCGTTCCACTCGGCCCGGTGGCGGGTGTGCCTTCGGCTATTGCTGGGCCTTCATCTCCGCCTCGCGGAGTTCCGCGAAGCGCTTGCCCGCCTGGGCCGCCTTGTCCTTTTCGCCCAGTTCCCCGTAGGACTGCGCCAGCAACTGCCAGCCGCGTGAATCCTCTGGCCTCAACTGGACGAACTTCTCGCCCCAAAGGGCCGAGTTTGAAAAATCCTTCTGTGCGTAATAGGCCACCACGATGTTGAAGGTGGTGGTGGGCTCATCCGGCTGCAATTCGAGCGCCTTCTCGTAGTACGAGATGGCCTCGGTGATCGCGGCGGGATCCTCCGTGCGCTGATTGTAGAGCGCCACGCCGACGTTGTAATAGACGTCGAAGTCCTCCGCGCCCACCTTGGCGCGCGCCTCAGACGCCATCTTCAGGAAGATCGACGCGCCCTTCCACTCCTGGCGATTCAACAGGTCCATGCCGATGCCCTGAATGACCTCGTAGCTGGCCGGATCCTCGTCGATGAGTCGCTGGAAGCGGTTCTCGGCCTCGTCCTCGCGGCCCATCGCCACCAGCTGGCTGCCGGCAAGCTGCAGCGCGCGCGGGTAGTTGGCGTCGCTGGGGTTCGACAGTTCGAGCACCTTGTCGGCCGCGTCGAGCGCCTTCTGGTGATAGGTGGAGTCGTCCTCGGCAAGGCGATCGTACGCCACACCGAGGTTGTAGTACGCGTTGGCCTGTGTGGGATCCGACTGCGTCGCCAGGTCGAACTCGCCGGCGGCGGCCTTGTAGTCCTGGCGGTTGAACGCGCTCTGACCGAGCTTGTAGTGCTTGGCAAAGTTGCTCTGGATGTTGTCTTTGCAGTTGGGCACTTTCTTCGGGTCGAGCTCCGCCGCCTTCATGAAGTGCTCGTACGCCAGCGCCACACTGTCGAGCTGGCTGTAGGAATACCCCAGCTGGAAATGCGCCTCGGCGTCGTTGGGATTGGCGGCCAGGCCTTCCTTGGCCAGCTGGATCGCCAGGTCGTAGTTGCCTTCCTGGTTGCGAAGCTTGGCGCTCGTGGTAGCCACCGACTGGCAGCCCACGGCGACGGCCGCGGCCAGAATCAACATCGATACAAGGAATCGTACTCGGATCATCGCGCGCTGCCTCCCTAGCGGTACAGCCCGGTCGGAACCTGCGTGCAGGCCGACCTGATTACTTCAACGGTTCTTTGTCGGGCAACCCTATCCATCAAACGGGTTGGCGGGACGTTAATTTCGAATGCTTGGTTGATTATCCCGGGCGGCGGTTCTTTCCCTGGGGCCGCCGAGGTGGGTTGTTGGGGATCCATGCACGGGGTATGGACCTGCCGTACGCCTCCATTAAACGAGACCACGCGCGGGGTGTCAAGGCGAATTTCCGGCCGCCGGCCGTTCCAAACCCCCGTCCCGCTTGGGCTTAACCCCGGCCTAGAAGAATGACTCCGGGTCCACGTCCCAGCGCAGGTCCACCGCGCGGGCGCCGCGACGCTTCTCGGTGAGCCGGCGGAAGGCCCCCAGCACGGCGTCCTTGTCCGCCTGGCGGATGGGGCCCTTGAGCAGCATGTGCTCGCGGAAGCGGTTCTTCACCCGGGGGATGAGCGGCGGCGTCGGGCCCAGGACGGCCACGCGGCCGCCGAGCATCTCGCGGGCCGTCTCGGCCCATTCCAGCATGAGCGCGCCCAGCACGGCGGCGTCGGTGCCGCTGCACGCCGCCAGCACCATGCGCGCGAAGGGCGGGTAGTTGAGGTCGCGCCGCACCTGCAGCTCCTCGTCCATGAAGCCGTCGTAGTCGTTGGCCACCAGGTGCCGGAACACGGCGTGGTCCGGTGAATACGTTTGGATGACCACCGCGCCCGCGCCACTGCGTCCCGACCGCCCCGCCACCTGGGTGAGCTGCTGGAAGGTGCGCTCCGCCGAGCGGAAGTCCGGAAAATTGAGCCCCTCCTCCGCACTCACCACCCCCACCAGCGCCACACCGGGAAAGTGGTGGCCCTTGGTGACCATCTGCGTGCCCAGCAGGATGGGATACTGCCCGGTGCTGAACTCCTCCAGGATCTTGCGGTGGCCCTCCTTGCCGCTGGTGGTGTCGGCGTCCATGCGCAGCACGCCCACGCCGGGAAAGAGCGCCCTCAGGTCCAGCTCCACGCGCTGCGTGCCCACGCCGGTATAGTTCAAAAGCCGGCTGTTGCATTTGTCGCAGCGCGTCGGCACGCCTCGTTCGTACCCGCATAAGTGGCACTTGAGACGCTCGTCCACGCGATGAAAGGTGAGCGAGACGTCGCAGTTCACACACATGGCCAGCCAGCCGCACGCGCCACACTGCACGTAGCGCGCGTGACCGCGCTTGTTGAGGAACACGATGGCCTGGTGTCCCGCCTTGATGGTTTCGTCGAGGCGTTCAATGAGGTGCTGCGAGAACACCTTGCCGCGGGACTCCTCCTCGCGCAT
>JAOUHG010000047.1 GCA_029865265.1 Candidatus Krumholzibacteriia bacterium
CCTGGGCGACGCCATCGAAGTGGCCACCGCCATGTTCGAGGGTTCGCAGGGTGGCGACAAGGTCATCATCCTCATTACGGATGGTGAGAACCAGACCGGGGATCCGGACGCCGCCGCCCGCCTGGCCGCGGAGCAGGGCATCCGGGTGTTTGCCATCGGGCTCGGCAACCCGAAAGGCGAACTCATCCCGGAACGCGGACCCGATGGGACCGTAGTGGGATACAAGAAGGACGCGCGCGGCCAGACCGTGCTGAGCCGGCTCGACGAGGCCACGCTGCAGCGGGTGGCGCAGGCCTCCGGCGGGCAGTATCTTCCCGCCACCAGCGACGGGCTGGAGATCCAGGCCGTGTACGACGCCATCGCCGGCATGCAGCGCAAGCTCATCAAGGGAGAATTCGTGGAGAGGCGCAAGGAACGTTTCGTGTTTCCGCTGGCGGCGGCGCTGTTTCTCCTGCTGCTGGACGCGATGCTGACGACGCGCGCGTCGGGCAGCCGCAACCGTGTGCTGCACACGGGCATGGTCGCCCTCGCGCTGGCCGCGCTCGGGCTCCTGAACACCTCGCCGGCTATGGCCGGCTCGGTGAAGCGGGGGCAGGTGCGAGCGGGCAACAAGGCCTACCACAACGGCGACTACGGCAAGGCGTTCTCCATGTACCGCGAGGCGCTGGGCGACAGCACGCGCCCGCCGAAGGACGCGCAGGGCGTTTTCTACAACGGCGGCAACGCGCTCTACATGGACGGAAAGTACGAACCGGCGGTGGAGTACTACCAGCGCAGCTACTCGCCGGACAGCCTGCTCACCGGCCGCATGCTGTACAACCGTGGTAATGCGCTGCTCAAGGGCGGACGCGCGAAAGAGGCCATCGAGTCCTACGTGCAGGCGCTGCAGTACCTGCCCGACGACGAGGACACGCGCCACAACCTCGAACTCGCGCTGGCCATGAGCCAGCAGCAGCAACAACAACAGGAGCAACAGCAACAGCAGAAGGGTGACCAGAACGACCAGAGTCAGCAGAAGGATCAGAACCAGCCGTCGCAGTCCGACTCGACCTCGTCGTACTCGCAGCAGCAGCCACAGGACGGCGACCAGGACGAGCAGCAGCAACCGCCGCCGGACTCGACGCAAACCCGGCAGCAGCCCGATTCCTCGCGGGCGCAGCCCCAGGAGGCCGATTCCACCATGGCGCCGCTCACCGAGGAGCAGATGCGCCAGCTTTCGCCCGAGGATGCCATGCGCATCCTGCAGGCGCTCGAGGACCGCGAGCAGGAGTTGCAGAAGGAACGGCGCAAGGCCGCGTTCCGCAAGTTGAAGCGTTCCGGGAAGGACTGGTAACCTGTGCGCACGATGAAGGGCACAATTCTGCTGCTGGTGGCGGTGTTCGCCGCGGCCGCCCTGGTGGTGGTGCCGGCGCGTGCGGACGACGATGTGCGCGTCAGCGCCACCGTCAGCCCGGCGACGGTCTCGGTGGGCGAGCAGGTGATGTTGACCATCCAGGTGCAGGGGAAGTTCCGGCGCTCGGTGTCGCCCGAACTGCCGCCGCTGGACGACTTCGACATGTTCGAGGCCGGCACCTCGCAGAGCTTCTCGTTCGTCAACGGACAGGCGTCGTCGTCGATCACCTTCAATTACGTGCTGGTGCCCCGCAACGAGGGTACGTTCCTCATCGAACCCATCCGTTTCACGGTGAGCAACAAGCAGTACAACGCCAACCCGGTGACGGTGACGGTGGTGGCCGCTGCATCGGGCGTGACCGCGCCACCGGCAGCCGCAACCCCGGACGCGACCCCGCCGGGAGACCTTCCCGGTTCGGACGAGAGCATCTTCGTGGCGGCGTCGGTGAGCGCCGACACCGTCTATGTCAACCAGCAGATCACATGGACGCTCGGTTACTACACCGACGGCCGCGTGGAACTGCTGCGTAGCCCCAACTATTCACCCCCCGCCGCGGAAGGCTTCTGGGTGGAGGATCTGCCGCCGCAGAACAAGTACTACGCCAACCTGCACGGCCGGCAGTACCTGGTGTCGGAGATCAAGCGTGGATACTTTCCCACCGCGCCCGGCGTGTACACCATCGGCGAGGCACGCGTCGATCTGGTAGTGGACGACGTGCGCTCGCGCGGGTCCGTCAACGACTTCTTCTCGCGCGGTCTGCGCGGCGGTTTCGGCCAGCAGCGCACGCTGCAGACGGACCCCATCCAGGTGGTCGTGCTCCCGTTGCCGGGGCGGGGCAAGCCGTCCGGATTCGAGGGCGCGGTGGTGAGCAACCTCACCGTGTCCACCGCGGTGGACAAGCAGGTGGTGCAGGTGGGCGAGCCGGTGAACGTATCGGTGGAGATGAGCGGCATCGGCAACATGCGCACGCTGATTCCGCCGGCGCTGGACAAGCTCAACGAGTTCAAGGTGTACGAGTCCGGCTCGTCCACGGATTCGTTCAAGAAGGACTACGTGGTTTCGGGACGGCGAAAGTTCGACTTCGTGCTGGTGCCGCAGGCGGAGGGCCGTTTCACCATTCCGCCCGTGTCGGTGGCGTACTTCGACCCCGTGAAGGGAAGCTATGCGGTGGCGAAGTCGATTCCGGTTCCGCTCGAGGTCAAGCCCGGGACCCCGGAGGATGCGCGCAAGCTGGTTTACGCGGGCGGCGGTGACGACTTCCGTGTGATCAACCGCGACATCCGCTTCATCCACTCGCCGCCGGCCAACCTGACGGTGGCGTCGCCGCCGTTCTATGCCAGCCGGTTGTTCGTGGTGCTGCAGGCGCTGCCCGCGCTGGCCGTGGCCGCGTCGCTGGTGATCGAGCGCCGCCGCCGCCGGCTGCGCTCCGACCTGGGTCTGGCACGCGCCAGCCGCGCCCTGCGCGACGCCGACCGCCGCATTGCCGGCGCCGCGAAGGCGTTCGGCGCCGGCCGGCGTGACGACGGTTTCTCCCTCCTGCAGGGTGCGGTGCTCGGTTACTTCGCCGACCGTATGAATGTTCCCCAGGCCGCGGTGACCAGCAGCGACATCGATGCGTATCTCGATAAACGCGGCGTCGATACGGAAGTCGCCGCGGCCGTCGGCCGGGTGGTGGCGGCGTGCAACGTGGCGCGCTACGCCGCCGGCGCCGCGGAGAGCGTGGACGGCTCGGCCCTTGCCGCCCAGGCACGGGGAGCGCTGGCCGCGGTGGAGAAGGTGCTGCGATGAAGGCGGGTTTGCTGGCGCTTGTGATGCTGCTGTGGGTGGCGCCACCCGCGTTGGCAGCGGACGATGGCGCGCCGCTCGAGGCGGTCTTCGTGCAGGCCAACCAGGCCTACGAAGCCGGGGACTACACCGCAGCCATCGAACACTACGAGGATCTCGCCGCGCGCGGGGTCGTGAACGCGGATCTCTTCTACAATCTCGGCAACGCGTATTTCGAATCCGGCGAACTCGGACGTGCGGTGCTGTGGTACGAACGCGCCCGCCGGACCGATCCTCGCCACGAAGATGCGCGCGCCAATCTGGATCTTGCCCGCTCCATGCTGCGCGACAAGCAACTCGTAGTTGAGCAAAGCCGCCTGCGCGCCGTGCTTCTGGCGTGGCACCGTGAAACTACCGTGGTCGAGTCCGCCGCGCTTGCCACCGGCTTCTACCTGCTGCTGTGTCTTCTTTCCATCCTGTTCATCTTCCGGTACGAGCCGCGCGTGAACGACTTCCTGCGCAGGATGTCCATCGTGTCGCCGGGCCGCCTGTTCGGGCTCGCGCCCGGACAGGACGTGGCGCTCGCCATGTCGGTGGTCTTCGTGGTGGGGTCGATGTTCGCCGGGTCGTCGTGGGTGAAGATCCGCGATGCGCGCGAACAGACGCACGCCGTGATCGTGGCCGGTGAGGTGTCCGTGTTCAGTGGGCCCAGCCGCGATGCCACGGTACAATTCAAGGTCCACGAAGGGACCGCGGTTTCCGTGCGGGAGTCCCGTCCCGGGTGGCTGCGCGTGGATCTGTCCGGCGATCTAAGTGGTTGGATCGATGCCGGCGCGCTCGAGCGAATTTGACGCCCACTCGAAGTCGACCGCGATCTCCGTCTGTCCGATTCTGATCACATCGCCGTGCCCGAGTGCCGCGCGCTCGGCGCGAACACCGTTGACCCAGGTGCCGGTGGTGCTGGCCATGTCCTCCACCACATACTCCCCGCGATCGTTGAGAATGCGTGCGTGGTAGCGCGCCACGTCGGCGTCCTTGATCTCGATGTTGTTGTCGTGCTCGCGACCGATAGTCAGCGTGGTTTGCAGGAGCGGGATCGACTGACCCGCGTGTGGGCCGCTCACGAAAACCAGGCTTGGCGGGGCCGCGGGCACGCCGGGTGCCGGCGGACTCCCGGCGGCGGGTTGTGCCTGTCGCGCGCCGGCGTCGCTCTGGCGCTTCTGATCGCGGCCGAATTCGTCGATCCAGTCGTGCGGGTTCTCGAACCCGGCGCGGGTCTTCTCCCCGGCGGCGGACTGGCGCAGCACGGGCCTGCGTGAGGCCGCCTCGTCGACGGGTGCGGCGGCCGCCGGCGTCGCCGGGGCCGCCTCAACGGCCGGCGCGGGCGGCGCAGGTGCCGGCTCGGGCGCGGCGGGGACCTCTGCGGCGGCCTCTGGCGCCGGGGCAGGTTCGGGCTCCGGCGCGGGCTGGTGGACCGGCGCCGGCTCGGGGGCCGGCCTGGGTGCCGGTGCGGGTGCGGCGGCGCGAGGCGCCTCAGGGGCGGGCGCCGGCTCCTCGATTTCGGGCGCAGGCGCCGCTTCCACTACCGCTGCCTGGGTCTCGGTGGCTTCGGCTGCCGACGCCACCGGGGCCGCATCCTCCATGGCCGCGAGGGTGTCTCGCACGCCGCCGATGCGCGCACGGGCTGTTTCCAGCCGGGCTTCGACTTCGCCACGGACGGACGCGGCCTGCTCGTCGGAGAACTCGCCGATCTTGTGCCGGAAGGTCACCTCGGCGAGTTCCTCTTCGATTGCCTCCAGCGCCCCGTTCTCGTCCCGCAGCAGCGCCTCGTAGCGATTGCGGAAGCTGTCCAGCTCCGCGCGCAGCGGCGTCATCTGCCCGCGCAGGGCGTCCAGCTGGTGGTCATATTCGGCGCGGACCTTGTCATAGACCCGGCGGGGAACGGAGCCGCGCTCCTCTTCGGCGCGGCGCAGGCGGTCGCGAACCGCCTCGAACTGCGAGAGCAGTTCGCGGTATTCGTTGAGGCGCTCGTCGAGGTTGGGGCTATCCTGTTTCGGCGTCTGGCTCATGAGATCCGCTCGCTTTCAGTGACTGGGTCGCTCCGGGGCGCTCCTCCCCCGGCTCGGGGCGGGAGCAGCGATCGTCTTTTTGCGTAAACCGTGCCAAACGGGCGTTCTTGGCACCATTTAAGCAATAGAGCCGCCGGGGTGGCAGGAACGGTTGACGGGACGGCCGGGTTCCGATAGCCTGAACCTCCCCCCGGGGGAATCGACTCCACATGCTGACATTGGAATTCGCATCATTGAGCGATCGCGGGAAGGTCCGCCTGAACAACGAGGATGCCTGCGGGCACATCGTGCCGGCGACGCCCGCGGAATTGGCCGAACGGGGGGCGGTGTTCGTGGTGGCGGATGGCATGGGCGGACACCGGGGCGGGGAGATCGCGAGCCGGATCGCGGTGCGCACCATCCTCGCCTTCTACGCCGCCGACGGTGAACAGAACCGTTCCCAGGCGCTCGCCTTCGCCTTCCGCGAAGCCAACAAAACCATCATCGAAGAATCCGTCGCCGACTCGGCGCTCTTCGGCATGGGCACCACCTGCACCGCGCTCGCCCTGCACGACGGCCAGGCCTACTTTGCGCACGTGGGTGATTCGCGCGGCTACATGCTGCGCGCCGGCGTGATCCAGCAGATCACCAACGACCACTCCATTGTCGGCGAGATGGTGCGCTCTGGAATCATCACCGATGAGGATGCGCGCCACCATCCCAAGCGCAACGTGATCACCCGCTCGCTGGGTGCGCAGGAAGACACCGCCGCCGACGTTCCCACCTCGCCGCTCGCCATCCAGCGCGGTGACGTGTTCATGCTGTGCTCCGACGGCCTGACCACGTACCTGTCCGACCAGGACATCGCGACGATTCTGTCCGAGAATGAGCCCGATGAGGCCTGCCGCAAGATGGTGGCCATGGCCAATGCGGCCGGCGGGCGAGACAACATCACCGTGCAGGTGGTCGTGGTCCGCGAAACGTAATCTGCCGCCCGCCCCCCGCGCCTACAGGCTCGCGCTGAATCCCAGGAAGAAGAGAGTGCCGTTGCCCGCGTGGAAGGCCGCGAATACCGAGGCATTGCGGGCAATCTCCGCGCTGGCGCCCAGGCGCACCTCGACGTCCACGTCCGAGTCGAAGCCGTCGTTCCCCGGGGCGTCGTTGTCGACGAAGTCCATGGCCAGGTACACACCCCCGTAGGGCACGATGTCCCGATCCCCGTCCACGGTGAAGGTGCGGCTCACCAGGGCACCCAGCGGCACCGCGATCAGCGTGTAGTTTGAATGTGCCAGCACGCCCGCGCCAAACTGGACCGCAACGTCGACAGGTGTGGTGTCGTCCTGCCGAACCGCGAGGTACTTGTAGTCCGCGCCCCCGCCAAAGCGGTGGGTGTCGTCGGACCCCGGTCCGGTGTCGAGATCCTCGTAGATCACTTCCAGCCCGATGTCCGAGTGCTGTGACGCGTTGAACCGCCCGAAGCCGACCACCCGGAACAGGTCGTCCCCGAAACCGAGCGCAATACCGAGCACCGGCGAGTCGTCGGGCACGGGACGCGCGCCGGGCATGGAGTAAAACACCTGGGCGTGTGCGCCGGCGGCAAACGCCGCCAGCAGCGCCAGTGCGGCCAGTCCGATGAGTCCGTTCCGCCTGATTGCAGTCGCCTGTTTCTTGTTGCGCATGAGCCGACTTATAGCAACCGCGGCGGCGAATCGACAACCCAAATGCCCGGCGCGGGCCCGTCCCGGGGTGGTGCCGGGCGCGGTGTCCCGGTTCCCCCGGTGGCCTGGGAATTGCAAATAGCTCCATGGACGGCATCTCGAAGGCATAAGCCACTGTCAAAAAAAGAGATAAGTGGTGCGGCCGACGCGCGGAGACGGCAACTTCAGGCATGGCTTGCAAATGGCAATACACGTCGCGATAGAGGGTTACGACTCGCTCGAGCAGATCGGCGTCGGCGGGATGGCCGCTGTGTACAAGGCGCGCAAGATCTCGATCGACAAGATCGTTGCCATCAAGGTGCTGTTCCCGTACCTGGCGGCCGACGCGAGCTTCGTGGACCGCTTCCAGCGCGAAGCCAAGGCCGCCGCGAGCATCCAGCACGACAACGTGGTCAATGTCGTCGACTTCGGCGAGAGCGACGGTTCGTGCTACATCGTCATGGAGTACTACGACGGGCAGACGCTCGAGGACCTGATGAAGGCACGGCCGGGCGTTCCGGTGGAAGTTGCCGCGCAGATCCTGCTGGAAGTCGCGTACGGCCTGGAAGCCGCCCACAAGCGCGACATCGTCCACCGCGACATCAAGCCCGCCAACATCATCTACACCCGACAGGGTGGCATCAAGATCGCGGACTTCGGTCTCGCCAAGAAGTCGGACTCGGTTTCCATGATCACGCAGCACGGCAAGGTCATCGGCACCCCCGCGTACATGTCGCCCGAACAGGCGGCGGGACGCCCGGTGGGACCGTCCAGCGACATCTTCTCGCTGGGCGTGGTCGCCTACGAGTTGTTCGGCCGCCGCAAGCCCTTCGAGGGCAAGACCTACTCGGACGTGATCGAGAAGATCCAGACGGCCAACCCGCCGGCGGTCGACGTGGTCAATCCGCTCATCGATCCCGAGTTCGAGCGCGTCGTCACGCGCATGCTGGCCAAGGACGACCGCGAACGCCCCGCGGATGCCGCCGCTCTCATCACGGATTTGGAAGCGGCCATGGAGAAGAGCAAGATCGTGCGCGACCGCCGCAGGCTGTCCGCGTACATCGAGGATCCCGACGGCTACGACGCGCGCAGCGCCGAGAAGGCCATCACGCAATGCCTGTCGCGCGGCACCTTTTACATGCAGAAGGGCGAGGATCACCTGGAAGACGCACTGCTGGAATTCCGCCGCATCCTCTTCCTCGATCCGACCAACGAGCGCGCGCGCAAGAATCTGGAGCGCATTCGCAGCCAGCGCGAAGACGCCGGCAAGACGGTCACCCTCGATGCCCAGGGTGGGGACAGGGTGGCGTCCGGCAGTTCCGCGGCGCGTGGCGCCGCCACGCAACGGTCGCGTGCCCGGCGCGGGCCGAGACGCGCCGCGCGCGGTTGGATGTTTGCGGTGGGCGCGGTGGGTGTGGCCGGATTGGTCGTGGCGATGCTGTGGGCGGGACGCAACCCGGGGGCCGCTTCATCGGCCGCGGGGCGGTTGCTGGCACCGGGACCCTCCGCCATGAACGAGTCGTCCCTCGACCTCGCGGCGGTCCCGCAGGGCGAGGCCGCCCTGGCGGCGGCGGAGTCGACGCGCGCGGAACCGGATGCCGTCGCAGACAGCACGCGGCACGACACCCGTCCCGCACAGAAGCCCGTCGAGAAGGAGACGCTGCCGGTGGCCGCGGTGACTTCCGGCAACGACAAGACCGCTGCACAGCCTCCCGCGCCCGGACCGCAGGTGACATCCGGGGCGAAGGAGAAGACGCCGCGCAAGCCGGAGCCGGCGCGGACCGGGACGCTCTCCGTGTTCTTCCTCGGCGGCGTGGGTGAGGTGACGGTGAACGGGAAGCGCTTCGATCACTTGCCACCCTTCGAGGGAGTCGTGATGCCGGCGGGAACGTACCGCATCGCGTGCCGCATGAGCGGCGAAGAGAATCCGCGCGAGATCGTTGTGGCGATCGCGCCCGACCGTGAGACGGTGATCGAATACGAAGTGGGCGGCGAGCCGGTCGCGAGCTTCGCGGACCAGGAATAGAGGTCAAGGCATGAATATCAACTGGCGCAGGATAACGAGTGTGGTGCTGCTCATCGCGATGACGACGTCGATGCTGGCCATGTCCCGCCCGGCGTACGCCGGGGACGCCACCGAGGATCTCAAGCAGATCGAGTACCGCTACTACTTCCGCGGCCGCTATCAACAGGCCATCGAGGCGCTGCAGACCTATCTGGCCCGCGTCGATCTCAAGGCAACCGATACGCTGCGCGCGCGCGAGGTGCTGGCCGCGTCGTACGTCCTGGGCGGCGCTCCGGCGATGGGCAAAGAAGTGTTCTCTCAGGTGATCATGACCGACCCGGAGTACCCGGGACCGGATCCAACCGTCTTCAAGCTCGAGGTCGTGAACGCGTACGCCGAAGCGCGCGCCGAGTATGCGGCGCGCATGCTCAAGACGGTTCCCGCGCAGGATCCGGCCCTGGCCGCCGCCGCCAATGATCCGGCGCCGGCCGAACCCGCCGGCAAGCCGATCTACAAGAAATGGTGGTTCTACGCCGGTGCCGCCGTTGCTCTGCTTGCGGTGGGCGCGGCGGCGGGGAGCGGCGGCGACGGTGACTCGCCGGCCGCGTCGACCGGAACCGTCGTGGTGGGGGTGAGGGTCCAGTGAGGCTGCGCACCCGCATGATCCTGTTGATTGCCGGCCCGGTGATGTATGCCGTGTCGTGCTCGTCCCCGAATGCGCCCGCGGAACAGGGCAGTCTCGTGTTTCGTTTCGAGCCATCGCCGCAGGCGGCTCTGGTGGCGGCCGGCGGTGTGGCGGACGTGTTCGACTCGGTCGCGGTGTGCGTGTTCCGTTCCGGGTCGCCCATTACGGCGGAAGTGCGCCAGGGTGCCGCCATCGGCGTCGATCCGGTGGAAATGCAGATCGGCTGCATCGCGGAACCGAACAAGCGTGTGAGCGTGGAGTTGTTCGCCTCCGGTGTGATGCTCTACTACGGGGTCAATGAGGACGTCGACGTGGCGGCGGGAAAACGCACCAGCGTGATCGTGGACGCGGTGCCGTTCTTCGTTCCGGCGCTCACGGTGACACCCGGCATCGTCTTCGACGGCGCATCCTTCAACCTGTCGTGGCCGTCCACGCAGGGCGCGCAGACCTACCGTGTGGAGGCGAGCGCCTCGCCCGCGTTCTCCACCATCGAATGGAGCCAATCGCTGGCGGAAACGCTCACCACCGCCACGCTCCCGCCGGGCTCGCACTACTTCCGTGTGGCGCCCGAGACGCCATACGCCACGGGGACATTCGCCGGCCCGGAGTTTCGCTACGTGCTCGGGGGCAGCGGCGGCCTGGTGGTCACCGGCCTGAGCGCGGTGGGCGTGATTCCCGGCGAGACATTCTCCATCTACGGCGAGAACCTCGACTTCCCCGACGTGCAGGCGGCGATAACCGCCGAGCCCATGGAGATCGTATCCGCCTCCTGGGGCGCGCTCACGGTGCGGCTGCCGCTGGCGGCGCGGTCGGGGTACATTTCGGTTGCGAGCTCGCTCGGCGCCGACACGTCCAGCGACCCGCTCATCGCCCAGCGTCTGGCCTACGTCAGCGCCACGGGTCTGCTGGCGGGGGCCTACAACGAGGTGCTGTGGGAGAACGGCGACGACATCGAGTGGAGCGGGATTGTCTACGTGCCCCTCGCCGACCTCGACACCCGTGATATGAGTGTCTTCGACGTCATCCTGGTGGCGACCGACACCGGGACGGATGTGTCCAACTGGGGAGGCGGACGCGCGGATCGCGCCGAAGCCATCACGAAGTCGGGGGCCACCGTGCTCGCCATCGGCGATGGCGGGGCCGCGTTCATGCAAATCGTGTCGCCGCCGTTTTCCAGCGCCACCGTGCGCACCATCAACCAGACCTCGTGTTACGCCGCGGCGCCGGCCGCGCCGCTGTTCACCTCGCCGCATCCAGTGACGGGCGGCGGGAGCCAGCAATGGATCGACATGTGCCAGAACCCGGAACGCACCGTTTCGTTCGACATCAGCTCCCTGTTCAAGCCGGCGGGCGTGTCGCTCTACGCGACCACAGGGCTGCTCAACGACCGCTGGTCGCTGGCCGATGCGGTGGTGACAAACAATTCGCGGTCGATCCGCCACACGTTCTGGGGCATCGCCGCCGACCCCCGGGGCTTCACCTCGGACGGGAAGGACTGCCTGTCCAACGCGGTGTTCCAGCTCTACAAGGAGCGGCAGAGCCCGGCGCCATCCGCGCCGGCGCGCTGAGCGCCCTGCCGCGCGCTTGACACCGCCATCGCGTTGCCGCACAATGCCTGCATTGCGCGGACACGCTCCGCATTCCCGTCACATTCTCCTATTTGTTGTGAGTCGAATCATGAATGGATTCCGTTGGATCGTTGCGGTCGCCGCCCTGGTGGCGTCCTGTCTGTACGGTTGTGGCAAGTCATCCGAGCAGCGCACCGGCGCGGCTGCGGATTCGACGGTCGCGGTGCCGTCGGCCATCAGCGCCGCACTGGAGGCTAAGGGGTTCAAGGTGGTGCAGGACGGCCCCGCGCCGTCCCAGCCCGCGGGCCGCAAGGCGTCGCTGGTGGTGTACCGCACCCCCGACGGGAAACAGGGGGGTGTGGTGTACGCGCTGCGCCCGCTGGACCTTCCCGACGAGCGCGTAGGGTGGCACTGGTACTTTGCCGACGCGGCTCCGGACTCCGCAGCCCTCGCCGAGATCAACCGCGACGGGCTGTGGGACGTGCGCATCTACTTCCGCGGGCGCACCGTGGAGGCGATCCAGGGCGAGTCCTTCTCGCTGCTGGGCCGCGAGCGGCGCGGCATGGAAGCGATGAACGGCGCCGCCTCGGCGCCCGCCGCATCGTGGAAATGTTTTGACGGCGATTCCACCAGTGCCTGGCAGTCTCCCAGGAGGGACGCCTTCATCGACGTGCCGGTGCCACTGGGAATCCAGCGCGCGGAGCTGGACGTGCTGCTCGCCGCTGAAGACCAGCCCGGTAAGATCACCGTGTACGCGGATGGGCGCAAGCTGCAGACGCTGGAACTCTCGAGCACGATCGCCCGGCAGACCTTCCGGCTCGACCCGGACGTGCGCACCGCGGCCGAAATCCGGCTCGAGGTCGAGGGGGGCAAGGGGGACTCGGTGGCGGTCAGCGAACTGGAGATTCGGTAGGAACTTCCGGGGCGCGTACCGGGGTCTCACTGCCCGGCACGAGATCCTTCAACACTTCCAGGAAGGCATTGGCCACCCGGGGATCCAGCTTGGTTCCACTGGTGGTGATGATCTCGTCGACCACCGTCTGGTGGGTGCGCCGCTTGCGGTAGGGACGGTCCGACGTCATGGCGTCGTACATGTCCGCCACCGCGATGATGCGCGAGATGAGCGGAATCTGCTCGCCCTTCAATCCATCCGGATAACCGGACCCGTCGTAGCACTCGTGGTGGTGCCGGATCAACGGCACGATCGGGTGCATCTCGCCCAGCATCTCGATCATGGATGCGCCCACCTGCACGTGGCTGCGCACGCGGTCCATTTCCGACTCCGAGAGCTTGCCGGGGCGGTTGAGCAGGTCGTCGGGCACGCCGATCTTGCCGATGTCGTGGAGCATGGCGGCGAGGTAGAGGTGGTGCTTCTCCTTGGTGGACAAGCCGAGCCGGTCCGCGACCATGAGCGCATAGCGGCTCACGCGCGTGGAGTGACCGGCGGTGTACTGGTCCTTGGCCTGGATGGTGCGGACGAGTGTCTCCACCGTATTGTAGAACAGGCCACGCAGATCGTCGTAGAGACGGGCGTTGTCCACCGCGATTGCCACTTTGAGAGCGACGGCGGAGAACAGCGCCAGGTCCCGTCGCGAGAACGCGCTGGCCTTGTGTGAATCCACGTAGACGATGCCGAGCACCACGCCCCGGCTGACCAGCGGCGCGCACATGGCGGAGCGGACCGACATGCCGGCGATGCTGCGCGAGTGAATGAAACGTTCGTCGACCAGCGCGTCGCTGGAGATGATCGATGTCTTCTGGCGCACCGCGGTCTGCAGAATGGTCTGGCTGACCACGATCTCGGCGTCGTCGGTGTCGGGGCCGCCCGGACGGCGCGCGTAGGGCGCCAGCCCGCCGGTGTTCTTGTCGATGAGGAACACGAACCCGCGCGACGCGGGAACGCTCTCCATGATGATGCCCAGCAGATTGTCCAGCAGCGCCTGCAGATCCTCGATGTTGCGAAACGCGCTGTCCGCGTTGTAGAGCACCTGCAGTGCCCGCTGCGCGCTGGCAGGATCGCTTCCCAGCCCGGCGAGAAACTCCCCGGTTCCGCTGGATTCCGCCGGACCGGAGGCGGTGACGGTGGACTTGCGGGGCTTGGCGTCGATGGACACCGTAATATTGAGCGGCGGCTTCTGCTCCAGGATGGACGAGTTGGCCGCCTCCACCAGCATGCCGATGGCCGCGACGATCAGTTCGTCGCCGGGGGAGAGGCGGGCGCGTTCCACGCGCCGGCCGTTGAGATAGGTGCCGTTGGTGCTGCCCAGATCCTCGATGTAGAACTCGCCGTCGTCGAAGGTGATGCGGCAGTGATAGCGCGATATCGCGGTGTGGTCGAGTACGAGCTTGTTCTCCGGATCCCGCCCGATGGTGAGCGGGAGCTGTGCGGGTGCCAGGGGCACAAAACGCCCCTTGGAAGTGCCCGATATCAGTCTGAGGTGCAGCATGGTCGTGGGCGGGTGCCCCGCCGGCGTAGGGAGCTAGCAAGAATCAGGACAACCGCACCGGGGGACGCGGCCCGGCCGCACGGCGCGTCGCGGACCTGTAACTCGTTGAAAAATCACGTGGCTCTACCGGTGGGGGGAGGTTGGGGGTTGACACACAAGATATTGGGGTCTCAATATGGTCAATACGCCGCGAATTGCACGTCCGCCATCTTCCAAGGAGCGAACATGATCACCCTCGTCGAGGCCCCGATGCTCAATTCCAACGCCCTGCGCGTACTCGAAAGCCGCTACCTGCGCAAGGACGACACCGGCAAGGTGGTGGAAACGCCTGAGCAGATGTTCGCACGGGTGGCGGAGAACATCGCGTCGGCCGAAGCCAGCTATGGCGCCGACGAGCGCGAGCGGCACCACTGGGCCGAAGTATTCCGGCGCACCATGGCGTCGCTCGATTTCCTCCCCAATTCGCCGACGCTCATGAATGCCGGAACGGACATTCAGCAGCTCTCGGCGTGCTTCGTGCTGCCGGTCGAAGACTCGATGGAAGCGATCTTCGATTCGATCAAGCACACGGCACTGATACACAAGAGCGGCGGCGGCACCGGGTTCTCCTTCTCGCGGCTGCGCCCGCGCAATGACACCGTGCAGAGCACGCAGGGCGTTTCCAGCGGTCCGGTGTCATTCATGGGTGTGTTCGATGCCGCCACGGAAACAGTCCGCCAGGGCGGGCGTCGCCGGGGAGCCAACATGGCCATGCTGCGCGTGGACCACCCGGACATCCTCGACTTCATCGACTCGAAGAGCGCCGACGACCGCCTGAACAACTTCAACATTTCGGTGGCGGTGACCGACCGCTTCATGGAAGCGCTGCTGGAGGGCGGGGACTACGAGTTGATCAACCCGCGTACCGGAGCGGTGACCGCCTCGCTCCCCGCCATGGATGTCTTCCGCCGCATGGTCGACCGCGCATGGCTCAACGGCGAGCCCGGTGTGATCTTTATCGACCGTATCAACGCCAACAATCCCACCCCCGCGGTGGGGGCCATCGAGAGCACCAACCCCTGCGGCGAGCAGCCGCTGCTGCCCTACGAGAGTTGCAACCTGGGGTCGGTGAACCTGGCCCGCTTCGCGCGCGGCGAGATGGGCAACGCCGAAGTCGATTTTGCGCGCCTGCGCGAGGTGGTCGCGGTGGCGGTGCGCTTCCTGGACGACGTCATCGACATGAACAGCTACCCGCTGCCGGAGATCGAGCAACTCACGCGCGCCAACCGCAAGATCGGCCTGGGTGTCATGGGTTTCGCGGATTTGCTCATCCAGATGGGAATCGCCTACCAGTCGCCGGAGGCGGAGGCAATCGCCGAGGACATCATGTCGTGCGTCAACCAGGCTGCCATTGAGGCGTCGCAGGCACTGGCGAAGGAGCGCGGGGCGTTTCCCAACTTCTCCCGCAGCGTGTTTGCGGAGCGCGGGGAGGCGCCGCGCCGCAACGCCACCGTCACCACCATCGCGCCCACCGGGTCCATCAGCATCATTGCCGGCGTGGCCAGCGGGGTGGAGCCGTTGTTCGGCGTGGCCTTCAAGCGCCGCATTCTCGACGGGGCGGAACTGGTGGACGTGAACCCGCTGTTCGAGCGCGTGGCGCGCGACGAGGAGTTCTACTCCGAGGAACTCGCGGCGCGCATCGCGCAGGATGGCCACGTGCGCGACATGGACGAGGTGCCGCGCCGCTGGCGCAACCTGTTCCAGACCGCGCACGATGTGACACCCGAGGGGCACATCCGCATACAGGCCGCTTTCCAGAAGCACACCGAAAACGCGGTCTCCAAGACGGTGAACCTGGCCCACGAGAGCACGCGCGAAGACGTGGAAGAGACCTTCCGGCTGGCGTTCCAGCTCGGGTGCAAGGGCGTCACCATCTATCGCGACGGCAGCCGCGACATGCAGGTGCTCAGCACGGGCAAGGCCGCACCGGCACCCGGCGCGCGGCGCGAGCCGCGCCCGCGTCCCGAGAGTGTTTCGGGACGCACCACGCGCATGGAAACCGGATGCGGCAACCTCTACGTGACCACCAACGAAACCTCCGACGGGCCCTTCGAGCTCTTTGCATCTATCGGCAAGACGGGCGGGTGCGCGGCCTCGCAGACCGAGGCCATCGGGCGGCTGGTATCGCTCTCGCTTCGCTCCGGCGTGGACCCGAATGCGGTGGCGCGCCAGTTGCGCGGCGTGCGCTGCCCGTATCCGTCGTGGAACCGCGGCAACAAGGTGCTCTCGTGCGCCGACGCCATCGGCCAGGCGCTGGAAAAGTTCGTGGAGGCGTCGCAGCCGGCCGTGTCGCAGAACGCGGCAGGCAGCGCGCCCGAAATCGACCGCGCCGAACGCCTGGCCGGCAACTGCATCGAGTGCGGCAATGTACTGGAGTTCGAGGGCGGCTGTGCGGTCTGCCGCGTCTGCGGCTACTCGCGCTGCTAGCGAATTCGGCGTATCCGCACCCCTTCCCAACCGGGCGCTTGCGCAAGCTGCACCCATTGTGGTAGGGTGCTTCCGCTTCCGGTGCCCCACGCGCCGCGCCATCAATGCCACTACAGACACCTGCCGCGCCACCGGATCGTAGCCGGGTTCCCGGTTTCGTTGGCAACAACCGAACGAACGCAGAGAGGGTAGACGCATGAAACGCTGGATGTGTATTTCGCTCGTTATCGCGAGCATGATGGTGATCACCGCGGCCGCGGTGGCACAGGACGAGAAGAGTGCAGAGGCGAACCCTGCCGAGATGGCGGCCTGGATGGCGGCAATGACGCCGGGCGAGCACCACGAGCACATGAAGAAGCTGGCGGGGAACTTCGACTACACCATCAAGATGTGGATGGATCCGTCGGCCGCGCCGACGGAATCCACCGGCAAGCGCAGCGCCGAAATAGTGCTGGGTGGTCGCTACCTGCACGAGACGTACTCCGGGAGCGTCATGGGCATGCCCTTCGAGGGTGTGGGGCTGCTCGGTTACGACAACGTCGGCAAGCAGTACGTGTCCACCTGGGTGGACAACATGAGCACGGGTCTCATGACCGGGCACGGCACCTGCAGCAAGGACGGCTGGGCGATGACCAGCGAGAGCCTCGATCCCGTCACGGGAAAGCCGGTGACCTCGAGGACCAAGACGTCCATGCCCGATGCCGACACCATCGTCATGGAGATGTTCATGTCCGGGGAAGACGGCAAGGAGTACAAATCGATGGAGATTACCTGCAAGCGCAGCAAGTAGCGCGCAATCCCGGCAATTGAACACGAGGCCCGTGCGGGTGCACACCCGGCGCGGGCCTCTTTATTTGCAGGCGCACGCGATACCGTTCCTCCGCTCATGGTCCTCGCCCGAAACATTTGCGTTGTGGCCGGGAGATTGTCCCCGAGCGGATCGTATCCGCCCCATCCCGCTCCGAGCGGTCGTTAGAAGGCGTAGGTCAGTTCATGGGCCCGGTTGACCCGCAGCGCCCGGGTTTCCACACGCCGAC
>JAOUHG010000048.1 GCA_029865265.1 Candidatus Krumholzibacteriia bacterium
TTTTGCCTTCCTTCGCCATCATGTTGGCCTTGAGGCGCAGGTTGAGCCAGGTCTCCTTGATGGAGATCGACTTGTCGACCCACTGCCGGGCTTCATCGGCAGCAACGTTGTTGTCGAAGGCGAAGCTCGCGCAACGGTATGCCGTCTGATGATCGTCCGCGGCCAGCGAAGCCATGGCGGCGCGGGCGCTCGCGAGCGCGTGCTCGACCGTCTCCACCTGAATCTCGAACGCGACACGCAGCTTCTCCCAGTCGAGCGCCACCGTGGCCTTGTCCACGGCGATGTCCGGGAAGCTGAATTCCATCCACTCGTTGAACGCGTGGGGCTGGGCCTTGACCTGGATCCGGAGCGCGTCCTCCTTCTCGTCGTAGGAGTAGCTCCCCCACTGGTCGGCCTGCTTGTTGAAGATCACGGTCCAGTCGCCCTGGGTGGGGATCGTGTGGAGGCTGTAGGTCCCGGCCGGGAGCGGCTGACCGTTCACCTTCACGTCGGTGGAGAAGGTGATGTCCGTCGCCTCGTTCGCGCCCGTCCGCCACACCTTGTCGTAGGGGACGAGCCCGCCCCAGATCACCCGTCCCTTCACCCCGGGCCGGCTGTACGTGATCGTGACATCGGTGAGCCCCACGGTCTGCATGACCTGGGCCTTCTGGCTCGGGCGCGGCAGCTGGAGTTCGGCGGCGGAGGAAGCGTTGGCAATCAGGGCCGCAGCCACAAGGGCTGCCATTAGCGATAGACGCAGAGATCTCATGGCGTGGAGGTCCTTTCTATTACGGGTCTATTACGGGAAATGAGCGAAAAATCTGGGGGCGGAGCCCGTCGGGCTCCGTTCAGCCTCCGGGGCTTCGATCCTTGTCGGATCTCCGCCCAAGCGGGTGTGATGATAGCCTACGTGGCGCCCCCTGTCAGCAGGAGAACACCCCCGCAAGAATGCCTGCTGAAGCGACGCGCGGCGCCTGTACGCACTGCTCGAGGACGCCAGCAGGTTACGGACCCGCAGGGTGATCCAAGCAAGGGCAACCGCGACGATCAGCGCCTCGGCTGCCAGAATCCATGTGAGAGCCGCCCCTTCCTACTTCGTCTTGTTGAACATATAACGAGCGATCTTCCATGCACCATCGATTTTCTCAAAGACGAACAGCTCTCGATTCTCTTCTGGCACGGTCTGACCATTCTCGCGAATCAGGGTCGTGCCTTTGGAACTCGTCGTAGCAAAGGCGACGTTTCTGTCGACGACAATCTCATCGATGTAGAATTCGATATTCAACTGGATCTGCGAAAAGATGAACTCGTAGGACTTTAGAATTTCTTCGGAGCCGATCGCCGAAGGGGCCCCCGTCGGCATGAAAACCCCGTCCCTTGCGTACAGGCTCTGAGCCAGGGCCGCGTTCGAAGTATTGAGCGACGTCTTGTATTCGGCCAGGAGTTGCTCGATCGCCTGCTTGTGTTGCTTTTCCATAGTTCCCATCTCCTTTGTCAGATCGGTTATTGCCCGCATCCACTCGCGGTACTCGACTGCCATCTGGATCTAATCTTCACTACACGCTTCCTCGCCCGAATCAGTCCTCCCAGCGGACGTAGAGCAGGGCTGTGCGGACGTGATCCTCAGTGAACACGTCGACTCCGGCGAGGCGATCCATCCAGCGCTGCTCGATCTCCTCCGTCGCTTTGGCCGTCACCTCGTCAAGGAATGTCTTAAAGAGGAGGAATTTGTTGTCGAAGCCGCCAATCTCCTGGCCCGCTGCAGTGAAGACGGCCATGAGGTTCGTGTCCGCGTGAACGCGTTTGACCGTTTCATAAACGTCTCTCGTGAACTCGCGGGTCGTCTCCACGTCGGCTCTGTTCCCGATGTGAGTCAAGTGACCGCCGACGAAAACGTCGAAGTCGTAGTCAAGCAGAACGTCGAAGATTTGGAGATACTCGTGGAAGTTGGACGTGATGTCGAAGCCCATGAAGGGGCAGTATCCCGGTGCCAACGTGTCGATCGCCATGAGGAAGCGCGCGCGTGGTATGTAGACGATGACGTCTCCCTCGTCCGAATGGTAGTTCGCCTCCCGGAGCTCGATGCGCGTTCCCCCTTGATCGAGCACCAACTGATCATCGAATGTCCTAGTTGGTACTAAGCGGTCTGGATCGTTCTTCTCGACGAGAAAGTCGGCAACGCCCTTCAACGCGACGATCTCGAGTCCTTGCACGTTGGCGAAAGCCGCGGAACCGCCGATGTGATCGTTGTGGGCGTGGGAATACACCAGCGTCGTGATGGGCTGGCTGGTCACCGCCGCTATCTCCGTTGGAATCTTGGTGGCGTATGACTCGGGCGCATCGAAAACGATTACTCCCCCGTCGGTAACCACGAAAGCCGATTGCCAGACTCCGTCGGTAACCACGAATACGCCGTCCGCAACCTGTCTAGTCGTGACCCCCTTGCTGGGATCGATGCCCCAGGCCCGTTCCAGCATTGACCGCAGCACGGGTGCGTAATCCGTCAAAGCACGCCCGGCGGTACGAGCTGTCGATTGCGCCCGGCTTTGCGCCACACTCAACGTGGCACCCAGGAACAGCGCGGCCGTAACGATCATCACTTGTGCAATTTGGAACGTCCTCATGTCTCTTGTCCTTTCTGAGGTGTGGCTTTGTTGTTAGACCAACGACGAAAGGATAGTCCGACGGCAGGAACGCGGCCCATAAGGCAGCACAAGAAAATGCCTTAATCTATCTTAAGACTTCAACAATCTCTTGCGAATGGTGCTGAGGAATTCGGGGGTCATGCCAAGGAACGACGCTATTTGTACGTTTGATATCCGATTGAGAAGATCTGGATAACGCTCTACGAAGTCGAGATACCTTTCTTCCGCAGTTGAACCGATGTTCTGCAGTACGCGCCTTTGACAGCTGACCAGCGCATTCTCTGTGAAAACACGAAAGATCCGGTTGAACTTCGGAAAGTCGACAAACAAACGCAACTGGTCTTCTTTTCTTATCTGAAGTATCACGGAGTCTTCGATCGCCTCGATATTAAGCCTGCTGGGTTCTTCGCTGTGAAAACTGGCGATGTCGCCAATCCACCAGTCCTCGATCGCAAACTGAAGATTGTGTTCTTTGCCGCGATCATCCACCAGGTACATCCGCAAGCATCCCTCAGCCACAAAGCTGTTCAGCTTGCAGACATCTCCCTGTTGCAAGACAAACTGCCGACGTTTTACTCGTTTTTCGGAGAAGCTATCTCGGACTGCCTGCTTTTCTTCCGCATTCAAAGCAAGGTGCTTTTCAAAGTAGGATATGAGCGACTCTATGTGCATTTGCGGAAAACTCTCCGTTTGTTGGACGCGGTACGTCTCACAATACCCGTGAACTCCACAGTCCGGGGCGCGTCTACGGCGTCCGCCGCCTTGCGACGGCGGACGCCAGCAGGCTTATTACTTCACCAACTCGATCTCGCCCGGTCGCCAGGTCTTGTCGAACCATGCCTCGGTGGGGCTGTAGAGACGCAGGAGGCAGAACCAACCCTTGCCGGGAACGGTCTGGGTCCAGTTCGCTTCCTTGCCGGCCGGAGCCCTGGGGCCGAAGTAAAGATCGATCGACCCGTCGTCGTTGGTGATCAACTTGTCGCGCTGGCTTTGCTTGCTCGGGAAAGTCTGGTCCGTCTGGAGCATGGATCGGGTCTGGGGATCATAGACGCACACCGACCAGAATTTCAGGGCAGGAGCATCTTTGGGGATGTTGAGTTTGTAGGTCTTGCTGCCGTCGAGGGGGTTGCCATCGGCGTCCAGGTAGCCCCAGGCGTACTGGGAGCCCGCGCCGACCAACTTCATCGCCATCGCCGGCGTGTTAACCGTCGCGAAGTAGTAGAAGTGGGTCCGCGCATCCAGGTTGCGCCCGCCCATGCCCTCATCCTTGAGGAATTGATAGGAGTCACCGACATAGCCCCTTTTCCAGTGGCTGCCTTCGTAGAGGAATTCGTCCTTGTTGCGCTCATCCCAGAGGATGGCCCGCGCTGTCGCATTGGCCACTGCCACCGCTTCGGTCATGATCTTCTTCATCCGCGCGTCCGGGGAAAAAGGTTTGCCCTTCTCGATCCCGATGGAGGCGAAAAGTCCGCGCAACTCCGGGTCAAGCATCTCGACGGGTTCACGTTCGATGACGCTGTGGAGTTCCTCGTAGAACTCGAAATTGTTGGCATGAACCGTATTGAACGATTTGCCGGAGCCACTGATGAACTCCATCTTCGGTGGATTGTTCTTCATGGCGAGGGGATAGATCTTCAGGCCGTCCCTCCACATCTTGGCGGCGGCATCCGGCTTGCCGTCGACGAGGAATCCACGCAATCCGATCCAGTTCACATAGCTGGTGGACTTGGCGACGAAGTAGGTCTCACCGTCGATGACCTGTGCCTTGCCGCCGATGGGACCTTCAAGCTCGCCCTCATAGTCGGGGGGCAGGATCAGATACTTGCCACCCTTGCCCCTGTCCGGGCCGGGGGCCCCCATGTCCACCACAAAGCGGAAGAAGGCGTCGTTCACCGTTCCCGGGCCGGCCCCGGCCGGGATCTCGACCACCGTCGGGCCATCCTTCTTGAGATCAAGAATGGGGATGGCGTAGACGGTGCTGGTGTTGCCGGTGAGAAACAGCGCCTTGCTGTCCATCAACTCGTCAAAGTAGAGGACCTGGTTCGAGTTCTTCTGCCCGAGCGACGCCGCTCCAAGCCGGAGTGCTTCAATCGAGGCGGCGGGGATCCCATTCAGGAATGTTTCCATCGCCCGTGAGAAGTCGAGGTAGTCATAGACCAGGTTGGACGTCTCTTTGGTGGGGATCCCATCGAAGAACTCGAGGGTTCCGATGCGCGTCTCGACGCGGTCCGGCGTGGTGATGGACTCTGGAATGTCCGTCGTCATCTTCATCTTCGTCGGCGGCTGTGCCACGGCGTTCGCGGACGACACCAGCATGGCTACCAGCGTCAGCATTCCCCACCGTGCACCGCTCCGGATCGTACCTGTACTCATCAATCGTTCTCCTCTTCGTTCATCGCCCGCAGCGCGGAGCGATCCCCCGGAAGTGCCCACATGCGGAAAAAACGGGCTCCCACGAAGACCATGTGGTCATGGTCCTGCAGACCGCTCCAACAGGTCGCGGTTCTGATCTGATTGATATTGGGGAACAATATAGGCATTTCCGCAGGGCGCCTGCTTGACATTTCGGCTCAATGGCTTGACACTTCGGACCACCATGGAGAAACAGGAACTGCCCGGAATCTGGTTGCTGGAGGCGTTTCGGCGGGGAGGTGTCGACACGGACCGGCTCACCCGCGAGAACCCGGTCGAGATTCGCCACATGCTCCAAGCCCCGGGCGAACTCCTGCCCCGAGATGTGAACACCATCCTCGACGCCTGTGCCCGGTTGAGTGGAGACGGAGATTTCGGGCTCCACATGGTGGACTTCGTCGACCCGGCCATGCTGGGAACCTACGGCTACCTCCTGACCAACGCACCGACCATCGGCCGGTTTCTCCAGATCGCCGAACAGTTCTACCCGACCTTCTACCGCGGCTCCGTCCTCCGTCTGCGGAGCGATGGCGTCATCGGCTCCCTCGAATATCGGGTCCACGGCGGCGCGGCTGCGTCCGGACGCCACGACAACGAGTGGTCCCTCGGATTCTTCGCGGATTTCATCGGCAAGAAACTGGAGAACGGCTGGCATCCCCTGCGGACGCAGTTCACCCACGGGGAGCCGGTCGACACAACCGAGCTTCGTCGGATCTTCGGCGACGACGTCCGCTTCGACGCGTCGCGCACGGCCTTCGAGTTCGAGACCACCATCCTCGACCGCCGTATCAGCTTCACCGATGAGGGACTGCTCCGTATCCTCACCGACCATGCCGAGACCCTGTTGCGAAACGTCGCGCAGCCAAGATCCCTCGAGTCGGCCGTACGGCTCCAGATCCTGGAGGACCTGGAGAAAGGCAACGCCAGCCTCGAGAGTGTCGCCCGCCAGCTGGCCTTGTCACGCAGCACCCTCAAGAGACGTCTGGCGGCTTGCGGGCGGACTTTTCGCGAGTTGAAGGAGAGTGTCGTCGTGGAGATCTCGACCCGGGCGCTCGCGGAGACCGATACCGAGATTGGCGCCGTCGCCCTGAAGCTCGGCTACTCCGAACTCAGCTCCTTCGACCGCGCGTTCAAGCGCCTCACAGGCATGAGCCCCACCGCGTACCGGCAACGTCGGACGGGGGACTGATCCGCCTTCCCGCGCTCCGGTATCCGTGTTGGAAGGTTACCGTCCGCCTCACATTTCCTGGGTCAGCAGGATGTTCATTTCCGCAAAGCCCCGGTCGCGCACCGGGACAAGCGCGGCTTCCGTGCTCGGCATGTTCGTCATGCTGAGAGCAAAGGCGCCCCCCGCTTTAATCAAGAGGGCCGCGCGAGTAGCGATCGAGCACCTTGAAGCGCTCCGCGCGAAGCGTGAAATGAATGCCCCGCAATCGAACCGATTGCGAGGCGTCGCTCGTGAAGTAAGACGCGCGCATTGCAGGGCGACGGGCTAAGGAAAGCAGGCTTGGAATTGCCCTGACGGACAGGATCTCTGGATGTTCCGCGTCACGATCGGTGTCCCATCGATACCATGTGAACATGGCTTGACGATACCGGTGAATGCGACGGCCGCTCAGGCCGCTTTGGCGATCGAACGGATGGCAGACCCCCCCGTGACCATCAGGATACCGACAAAGAAGAGCTTGATGCCGAGCAGCACGCCGATGGCCCACGTCCCCGAGAGCGGAAACTGGCGCCACATCATGATGCCGAGCAGGATCGACACGACCCCGCCAAAGATCAGCCATCCCGCACCCGGCAGGGAGCGCCGCTGCATTCCCATGCTGATCTCTGCGATGCCATCGACGATGAAGTAGGCCGCGAGCAGTACCGTCAGGACCCCTGCCGCTACCAACGGGTTGGCGAGCAGAACGATACCGCAGAGCAGCGTGAGGGCGCCGATCGCAAACACCAGCATTCCCCTTCCAAAGGTGCCGGCCTTGAACGCCCATATCATCCGAGCGATCCCGCCCACCAGAACGAGCACACCGACGAAGGTGATCACGGAAAGGCCGGTGAGTCCCGGCATCAACATACAGAGCATGCCGGCAATAATGCTGATCACACCAAAAACCGTGGCACTGGTTCCGGCGGACTTTGCCGCATTCGCGATTTCGTTCATTGCGATTCCTCCTGTTACGTTTCCTTGTGTTCCGACCATTCAGAAGCCGAAATCCGCACCGGTCTCATCAGAAGATGAACTTGACCATGGCTTGCACCCGGTTGGCGGTCCCATCCGATCCATCGTAGTTGCGCCGCAGGGCGTGCATGTACTCCACGCCGGTGTTCACCGACTTGAAGGGCGACCAGATGACGTTGACGTGGGCCGTGCCGCCCTCCTGAAGGCTCTCGCCGGACTTGAACGACGAATCTTCGGCCGAAGCCCAGGCGACCGACGCGTTGAGTGCCACGACCTCGGACAGATAGTGAGCACCCCCGAACTGAACGTTCCACGAGAACATCGGATCCAGCGTCCCGGCGGGTGTGAGCACTGCCGCGGTACCTGCGCCGATTTCGGTGACGATGTTGCTGCCCCAACCGTTGCCCGCCGACGTGTTCCAAAGGATGAAATCCCTTGGACCGATGCCCACACGGCCGCTGAAGAGAACACCCCAGGCAACCGCGGTGGCATCGGGCCCGGTTTCCAACCCGTCCCAGCGGAGCTGCGACACCGATCCGCCCAACATCATTCGCCCCTTGTGCACGTCACGAGTAACCCGGGCAGCCAAAACCGGAAGGAGCATGCTTGGCTGACCGGACAAGTCATTGACGTTGTCGATTTCCTGAAACTCGAGCATCTCCAGGGCAACGGCGGTCTTGTACTCGCCGCCGAGCGGCTGCTCAAAACGAACCTGGGGTCGCCGCGATCCCGCGATGGCATCGCCAGCCGCGAAGTCGATGGTGGTGGCCAGCGAATAGACGTCCGTCAGCGTGCCCCACGTTCGCCCCGCGAGCAAGCGGCCGAAAACGCCGTAGACGTGCCGAAGACGTGGTGTGGCAAAGAACGGTGTGTCGGCCAGGTTCCAGAAGTCGACCTCCATGAAGATCTGCAGAGGGGTTCCGTTCTCCGTGAAGGACCGGACATCGAAACTGATCCGGCTCTCGCGGGCGAACATGTTCATGTAGCCGGCCTGATCCACCCGGCCGTCGTCCGCAACTCGGACCCCCGCTACCGGAAACTGGAAGCGATCGTAGGCCCCGTCGAAGTCCTGGACGTAGTCGAGCTTCACGTATCCCCGGATCGCCATGCGGGCACGACCCCCATGCAGTGGCCAGGAACGCTCGAACGCATGTGCGGCCAGGTCGTCCCCGGTCCGATCCACCGCCTGGTTTCGCAGCGGATCGATTCGCGCCGTGTCAGCGACCGTCGTCCCCTCTGGCGGCTGCTGGGCGTATGCCATGGGCGTCATGGCTTCCACGCTCAAGAGTACAAACGCAAACAATAGGAACCGGCTGTTTGCTTTCATGGTGTTTACCGGACTCTTCGTCCTACTTGGCCCGCGCATCTCGACGAATCGGGCGACCCGGTCCTGCGTCCGTAATCAATGCACCGTCTGCGACGACGAGTTGTCCGTTGACGAGCAGCGACTGCACGCCGACTGCAGGCTGGTTGGGCTTGTCGTAGGTCCCGACGTCGCTGATGGTCTTGGGGTCGAAGACGACGATGTCGGCGTCCATCCCTTCCTGCAGACGGCCCTTCTTCTTCATCTGTGGCACGAAGCCTTCCAGCGTCTGGGCCGGCATGAGGCTCATCTTGCGCAGGGCCTCCTGCATGGTCATCAGCTTGCGCTCCCGGACGTACGATCGCAGGATCTTGGCGAAGGTGCCGTTCGACCTCGGGTGCGAAAAGGCTCCTTCCGGCAGGGGCCACGCGTCGCCTTCGTAGTTTTCGACCTCATCGTGCTTGTCCATGAACATCCAGAACATCTCGTCGGACTCGATGAGAATCCTGGGATGAAGGATGGACTTGTCCAGGATGGCGAGGTCTGCGGGGTTCTTCTCGTCGAGGAAATGCCAGACGATGAAGGTGCCGGGCTTGTTCTTCTGGTAGTCGGCAACCTGCGCCTCGGTCATGCGTTCCGTGCCCAGCTGGAAGCTGCTGGCGGTCGAGCCCATGCGCTGCTGCCACCCCTCACCGGAGAACATGGCGGCACCGATCACCGTGCTGGCGGCGCCCCAGGGGTACGCGCCTACGGTGATGTTGATATCTCTTGCAAAGGCGTCGTCTACCATTTCCAGCACCGCGTCGATGTCCTTCAGCGACGTGCTGTTGATGTGGCAGATATGCATGTGCGCCCCGGTGACCGCCGCATTGGCGATCAGCTCCTGGGTAGCCTCGAACGAGCTCTGCGGCTCCACGTTGCTCGCGTAGCGGAAGTGGGTGAACGTCGCCACGTCGCGCTTGGCGGCCAGCTTGGCCAGCGCGAAGTACTCCTTGCGGCCGTAGCCCGGCGCATAGCCGGCATTGATACCGATCCCGATCGCGCCCTCGTCCAGGCCCTGCTCGACGTACTTCAGGATCTGGGCCTGCTGCTCCGGTGTGGCGATGTCCATCTTCCAGTCCGACCGGCCCTGAACGTCCTGGAAGTACTTGGCGGTGGCCTTGGGCGGCGTGCCGGTGAACGTCGCGATGCGGCCGTAGGTCCAGGCGGCCGATGCACCGTAGTTGATCGGCAGGTTCTTCTTGGCCTGCGCGTCGTACCACTCGCCGATCGGCAGGACCCCGGACTCCAGCTCCAGCATCGTCGTCACGCCCTGCATGGCCTGCATGCGGTAATCGCCGATGTTCTGGCCGTGGGCGTGGAGGTCGATGAAACCGGGCGCAACCACATGGCCCTTGGCATCAATGACTTTCTTGCCGTCAATCTTGTCTTTGGTGACCGTAGCGATCCGGCCGTCCTTGATGCCGACATTGCGCACGGCATCGAAGTTCGTCTCAGGGTCCATGACGCGCCCGTTGAGGATCACCACGTCGTAGGTCTGCGCCATGGCCGGGATAGCGGCAGTGAGGAGCCCGCAGGCCAATGTTGCTGCAGTGATGATTCTCGCCAGGTTCTTTGAGGATTTCATAGGTCACTCCTTCCTTCGGTCTGTCTTCTTTCAAATTCGCTCGTCACCGATGCTTGCCGGAGAGACGTCGATTCGCCTTGGATCCTAGTCGCCACTGGGCGACTCGAACTCGCCCGCTTCCAGGTGTGGCGTGCCCGTCATGTACGTTCCCTTCCAGGTGTCCACGGAAACCGGCTCGAATCGCGGCTTCGCTTCCGGTTCGAAACGGATCGGCTGCCCCGGAAAAACGCCGGCTTTGATCTTGTCATCCTCGAGGACGATCTTGCCGTTGACGAGCACCGCCTTCATTCCCGTCGAGGGCAGTGACCCGTTCTGGTAGGTCGCGTTGTCGGTGAACTTCTCCGGATGGAAGACGACGATGTCCGCGATCATGCCCTTCTGCAGCCTGCCCCGCTCCTGCATGGCCTTGAGGCCGGTATCACCGAGGTGCTTGGCCGCGTTGTAGCTGAGCATCGCCATGATCTGCATCAGCGGGATATCGTTTTCGCGCGCGAGTCGCACGCTGATGGCGCGCGCTCCGGCACCGCGCGGATGCATGTTGCCCAGCTTCTCGAGGGGCGTCTCCCAGGGTCCGAAGACCGGCTCGGCCGCCATGGCGTCGCTGGCCATCGTCGTGCCCTTGAGCTGCAGCCAACTTACCGCGTCCTCGGGCGGCATCTTGTACAGGATGATTTCCTTGGTCGGGTTATCCTTCAGACCCGCTTCGTAGGTTTCCCGGGTGTAGAACTTGCCCGTCTCCGCATCGGCCATGGTGTCCTCGTAGCGGTGCCCCAGTTTCTCTACCCAGTTTTCGGGCTTCAGAAAGACCGCGTTGAGCGTTGTAGACCCGGCAGCGTAAGGATAGATCTCTCCCCAGACGTTGAAGCCTTGTTCCTGCAGCTTGGAAAGCATTTCGTGCGCGAGCGCCCAACCGGGATTGTTGTAGTGGTTGACTGTGGCCGGCGCGCCGAGGGCGAGCGCGTTGGCAAGGATCTCCTGGGCGCCCAGGTTTTCGAATGTGGCGTTGTCGGGCGTGAAGCGGGTGTGCACGGCCGTGTGGCGGCCGTAACGGGCGGCGACCTTCTGCACCTCGTACATCTCGCGCGTGCTCACGGCATCGCGCATGTACCCCAGGGTGCTGCCGATGCCGATTCCGCCGTCCTGCAATCCCTTATCGATAATCCGCAGGATCTCGTTGCCCTGTTCCAGCGTCGGCTGCGCTGAACTCCAGCCCGTCGCCTGGCGGGTTTTCAACGCACTCAATGGCCCCTGGCTCACATCGTCTTTCGTGGCGCCGTCCAGAACGATGGCGCGCGCAAGCTCGTGGCTGGAGGCACATCCGAAATTGACGGCGGTCTTGCCGATCCGTTCCTCGTACCAGGCGCCGAGCGTCGTCCCGGCACACCCTTCCTCGATGTCCATGCTGCTGGTCAGGCCGTCCCGCAAGCCGATCTTGTATCCCAGCGGCGCCTGCCAGTGGAAGTGGGTATCAATGAATCCGGGCGCGACCACATGGCCCTTTGCCTCGATGGTCTCCCTACCCGAAATTCTGTCGTTCGTGATAATGGCAATTCTGCCATCCTTGATGCCCACGTTGGCGATTCCGTCATACTGGGTTTCGGGGTCCATGACCCGGCCGTTGTTGATCACGACATCGTACGTCTCAGCCGCGACCTGTGAGGACATTGCGACTGCCGTTACCACAACAAGCATTAGAGCCGCAAGTTGCGTGCGAGCCGAGCCCTGTTCACCGCTTTTCCTTTTCACTAGAGTTGCCTCCGTGGATAGTTGAGTGTGTTTTTCAGATCGAATCATTTCGCCGCCAAAAACTTGGCCGCTCTTCTCAGGTAGCCCGGCATCCGGTCCTGCCCATAAGGCGGGATATAGCCGTTGGTGGAGAAGTAGACGCCGACGAAATCGCGGGCCGGATCGATGTAGATTCCCTGACCGAGATTGCCGTGTTTCCACAGCGCGCCATCCTCGAACACGGCGTCGAACTGGTAGGAATTCATGAGTGGCGCCTCGCCGAAATCTTCGACCAGACCCTTGTATTTCGCGCCGCGCTGAAACGCCTCCGGGCTCCCGGCGGTCTGCAGTCGCTTCAGTACCTTCGCCGAGACCACTGGCTTCACCGACGCCTTGTTCCAGCTTGGCGTAAACAACATGCCGAAGCGGGCGAAATCTTCCGCCGTCGTCGAGAGCAGCCCATGCGCCACGGAAGTTCCGTCAGGGGTCAGATGATGCTGCATAGACATGCGTGCGGTCATGTTGCCCCAGACCCGCTCCTCGAAGATGGTCGCCCAGGGTTTGTTTTCGATTCGCTCAGCGATCACCACGAAAATCTGGGTCACCGCCGAGGAGTACCGGAATCTGTATCCCGGCTTCTCACCCTCGATCTTGTCCGCGTTCTTCAGGATTTCCAGCCAGTCATCGACCTTTCCCGTATCGGGGTTGGGCGAACCGAACTCCGCACTGAAGAAGCGTACGATGACCGACTTGGGATCAACGATGGCCTCCATCGTTTCTTCCAGTTGGAGGGCGGTAGCCATGTTGGCGGCGTCAATCATCTTGATGCCGTCCCAGTTGGTGCCTTTGAACTCGGGCATGTACTCCACGACCTCCTTGGTCATGTCGATCTTGCCCTCCGCCTCCAGCTGGGCGATCACCAGCCCGACCGTGGACTTGCCCGGCGACATCCAGACGTGCTGGTCCATCGGGTTCATCCCGGGGTAGGTCTCGTAGACGATCTTCCCCTTGTGAACCATGACCACGGCCTGCACCCTGTGATTCGGATGGACGACGTACTGGTTCAGGGTCAGGTCACCTTCGTTGACGGTGAAAGACACCTTGTCACCCAGTTCGGGGTCGAGCGCCTTTTCGAGCGGCTTGTACAACGCGTTCGGCTTCGACGTGGCCGTGTGCAGGAGCTCGCTCAGGTGCAGGTTGTAGTACAGCGCATGATCTCCGCCCAACTGATAGTGGAAGTTTTCGAACCTCTTCTGCGCATCCTGCGCGAACTCCAGTGAGAAAGGCGATTTGGCGCTGGAAACCGGCAAGGTCGTCTTTGCGCCGGGGACTTCCAGGTATTTGGCCAGCGGATTGTCCTCGGCATGGGTGACCAGAGGACTTGTCAGGCAGATGGCAGCCAGAGCGATGTTGAGGACTCTGCTTTTCACGATTGGTATCCTCCTCTTAACTGGCTACTTGAAGTAGCCCGGGTGAGTGTGCGGGTGCGGCATGCATCCATCGCCCGGGACGGCGACGCCGACCAGAAATCGTCGTCCCACTGTTCACGGCTCCTGGGCGACGGGCCCGCAGGCCCCGGTGGCGAGGAGCCCGAAAATCAATGCCGCGGCACCGGCGAGCCGCGAGCGTCTGGTAATCGACTTCATTTCTGTCTCCGGTGGATTCTGCAGAAGTTCTTGCAGAGCGTTCTCGAGGATGATTTGGCAGGATGATTTGATCTTAGACTTAGCACTGACGGGAAGGGGTGACCACGTCCCTTTCGGGACGGTTCGGAGCAACCGGACCTGTACCAGCCGGGAACTCAGCTGCTCCCGGCCGGATGGTCGCCCGTGTCGATTCCTGCCTCGACGGCAAGTCGCGTGAGCTCGGCTACCGACTCGACGCGGAGTTTCGCCATCAGGCTCGTCCGGTGGCGCTTGACGGAGCGCTCGCTGATGCCGAGGTCGGCGGCGATTTGCTTGTTCAATCGACCACGTAGCACGTGAGCCAGCACCTCGCGGTCGCGCGGGGTCAGGCCGGAGAAGCGCGCCTGCAGCCCGCGCCGGTGCGCCCGCGCGCGCCGCTCGTGCGCGTCCCGCGCCAGCGCACGCTCGATGGCGCCGAGCAGCTGGTCGCGCGGTGCGGTCTTCGTCAGGAAGTCCTCGGCGCCGCGGCGTATCGCGGTGACGCTGGTAGGGATGTCGCCGTGGCCGGTCAGAAAGACAACGGGCAGGGGATCGCCCGACTGCGCCAGCGCCTGCTGCAGCGCCATGCCGTCCATGCCAGGCATCTGCAGGTCCATGACGACGCAGCCCGCGGCCCCGGCCGGACGACGCGCCAGGAAGTCCGCCGCCGAGGTAAAGCACTTCACCTCGTAGCCCGAGGCGCACAACATGCCCTCGAGGCTCCTGGCATACGACGCGTCGTCGTCGACCACGAATACGGTGGCTTGGGAGCGGGGCGCCGGGCTCATGCCGTGCCTCTGTCGTGCGCCGCTTCCAGGGTGAAGCGGACCGTCGCGCCGCCATGCGGATCGTTCTCCGCCCAGATGTGGCCACCGTGAGCTTCGACGATGGTCTTCGAAATCGCAAGGCCCAGGCCTGTGCCATCGACCTTCGTCGTTACGAAGGGATCGAAGAAGCTGGAGATCTGCCCGGCCGGGAACCCCGGGCCGCGGTCGTGGACGGCCACTTCGATCTTCCCGTCGCCTCGCTGCCACGCTTCGACGGTCAGTCCTCGCCGTTCCTCGGAAAGACCCTGCACTGCCTCGAGACTATTGAGCAGCAGGTTCAGCAGCACCTGCTGCAGGTGGACGCGGTCGCCATGGATTTCGGGGAGTTCGCCCGGTACACTGACATCCAGTGTCGCCTCGCGTGCCTGGACTTCTGCCTGCACCAGCCCGGCCACCTGAGCGATGAGGCCCCGCAGGTCGATCGTCTCGAACTGCAGGCTGCGGCGTTGCAGCAGCGCCCGCACCCGGTCGATCACCTCGGCGGCGCGCTGATCGTCACTGCGGATGTAGGCAACGATAGCGCGGAGCTTCTCGAGATCCGGCGCCTCCTTCTGCAGCAACAGCTCCGCGGTCTCGGCGTAACGCAGGATCGCCCCGAGCGGCTGGTTGAGCTCGTGCGCCAGCACGACGGAAAGCTGCCCAACCGCGGAGGCGCGCTGAAGTTGCGCCAGGCCCGCACGTTGCCGCTGCAGCTCCGCTTCGTCGCGCTTGCGGGCGGTGACGTCCATGGCTACACCGCGCAGGCGGACCGCCTTGCCACCGGCGTCGCGCAGCACCATACCCTGGGCGGCGACCCACCGCGTCCCGCCGTCCGGCCCGGAGATCCGGTATTCCGCCTTGAAGTCGGCGCCTTCCCGGAGCGCACACAACACCGCCTCACGCGTGGCTTCCCGGTCATCGTGATGAACCCGTTGAAGGTAGCGGTCGAAGGTCACTCTCTCTGACAAGCCGAAGCCAACCCGCGCTCTCGCGCCTTCGTTCGCCCACACCTCGTCGCGTTCGATGTCCCACTCCCACAGGCCAAGATCAGCCGCACGGGTGGCCAGCTCCACGCGCTGCTGGCTTTCTCTGAGGCTGCGCGCGAGTTCACGCGCATGGATCAGGTCCAGGCTCAACTCCGATCCCATCGCGATCACGATCAACAGGAAGGCGAGGCCCGTGAGCGGCCCCGGGAGCAGGCCGCGCACCATCAACTGGGAATTCACTGCGCTCATGATTGCCGCAGCAACGATCGCTCCGCCAATGGCCAGCCCCCGGCGCCGATCGCCCTGCCGCCAGGCCCGGACGGCTGCGTCCACCACGTAGATCAACAGCAGCAGCACGCTGGCGTGAATGAGGACCCGCCATGGATTCGGCTCCCCCACGGGAACCGAGACAGTTTCGCCGACCAGGCGAAACGATGCGATGGATGTGATCTCGCCGAAGGTCGCGTTGGGGTACGCGATGAAGTTGGGCACCAGCACCAGCGCACGCAGCCCGGTGATGGTCCACGCAAGCCAGATGCGGCCTTCCCGGAGATACGAGCGCACGAACCAGACGAGCGCAATGACGACGATCGCCACCGCGACATGCATCCACCGCAGCGTCTCGCCATACGCCGCGGGGGTCGCCGCGCGGAACGCGACCAGCTCCAGTATGGTCAGCACACCCGCGGCACCGGCACTGATGGCGAAAAGCAGGTTCGTCCGGGCGTCGCGGGAGCGCAGCCAGACCAGCAGGTGCACCGCCGCGAACGAAAGGCACACGGCAGTAATCATCGACCAGACGACGGTGATCCAGCTCATCGGTCCGTTAGGGGATCGTAGGTTCCTTTGCCGGGGCGCGGGCTCCGCGGCCCACCGCGAGTTGCGGAGCGGCCGACGACGTCGCGGCACCGGCGATTCCCTGGGCGATTCGGTTGAAGCTTCGCCAAACTGATCACAACCTCATGCCTGTCAGACTCAGTCCATTGTACCTCAACTTACTCGGATCTCGACAGTTATCTGGTCTGCCCATTGAAACGCCAGTCGGCATCAGGCGACGGAAAACCCGTATTGGACTCGAAAGCCCTTCCGCGACAGCGCGGAAGAATTGACTCCCCGGAGCGGAGAACGTGGGGGTTCAGGCTACAGGCAATTGCCGGTGAACCCGGGGTCCGGCTCGGTGGCGAGAGGAGGAAGTGAGGAAAGTAGTGGCTCCCCAAAGTGGCGGAAGTGGGTCGCGCTGTGTTGTTCACGTCATCGCCTAGCGATAAAGCGCTTTGACCTTGCCCCACGTGGCGGGCTGCGTTGCAACCGGGCAATTGACTCT
>JAOUHG010000049.1 GCA_029865265.1 Candidatus Krumholzibacteriia bacterium
CAAGGGGGAGGGGCTGTCACACCATCAGGGATTCGATCTCGCCCGACGCAAGTCGAGCCCGCGCTCGACCGGGCGCATGCGGCCGAAGGACCGACCGCTCGCCAACGACTTCGTCTCCGACGAGGCGTTCGGCGAGATGCTTCTCGCCTGGTTCGGGAACCTCGCGCGCGTCCTGCTGCCCGGTCGCTCCTTCTATATCTGGGGCGGCTACGCGAACTGCGCGAACTACCCTCCAGCGCTCAAGGCGAGGGGCCTCTACTTCAGCCAGGCCATCATCTGGGTGAAGGAACACCCGGTGCTCACGCGGAAGGACTTCATGGGCAACCACGAGTGGGCGTTCTACGGCTGGCGCGAAGGGGCTGGCCACAAGTTCTTCGGCCCGACGAACGCCGTCGACGTCTGGGCGGTGAAGAAGGTGAATCCGCAGAGCATGGTCCACCTCACCGAGAAGCCGGTCGAGCTTGCGGTGCGCGCGATCCAGTACTCGTCCAAGCCCGGGGAGAACGTGCTCGACCTCTTCGGCGGCAGCGGGTCGACGCTCATCGGCGCTGAGCAGACCGGGCGGCGGTGCTTCGTGATGGAACTCGACCCCGCCTACTGCGACGTCATCATCGAGCGCTGGCAGACGGCGACCAACCAGAAGGCGGTGTTGGAGACGGACGGGACTCCCTTCGAGGAGGTCGCCGCGGACCGCTCGTGGGGCGAGGACTGGCGCCTCCACAAGATCTACCGCGACACGGAGAGCGGCACGCACGGCCCGCGTGTGGGAGGAGGCGAACAAGCGGCTCGCCGCCGAGCGGCCCAACATCGAGAAGGAGATCGAGGGCAACCTCGCGGAGGCGGCGAAAGTCCATGCAGCCACGGACCGCTACTTCAAGGCGTTCGAGGCCGGGAAGCTCAGCCCCGACATCTGCAACGAGAAGGTCCAGGATCTGCGTGCGCGGCTCGAAGAGTTGAAGGGCCAGCGAGAAGATCTCGAGGCGCGCCGGGAGCGGTTGGAGCTGCCGGCAATCGACCGCGAGATGCTCTCATCCCTCGTGGACGAGTTCGAGAAGGTGATGGCAGCCGGCACCAACGCGCAAAGGAAAGACCTCCTCCACCGTGTGGTGAAGAAGGTCCTGATCAGGGATCGTCACACCGTCGAGGTCTGGTACGCGTTACCAAACCGCGACGCGATCGAATACTGGAACAAATGGCTCCCCGGGTAGGACTCGAACCTACAACCCTGCGGTTAACAGCCGCATGCTCTACCATTGAGCTACCGAGGAGCAGTATTGCTGAATTCTGTGGGATCGGGCGGAGGGCCCCGGATCGGAGCGCCTAGAATAGCCGCCCGCGGGCCCAATGTCAACGGCCTTACCGCTTCCCCGCCCGCCTAACCCTTTCCCAGCCAAGCCCTTGCCAGCTCATCCCGGGAGCCTCAGATTCCTTGATCGCTTTTGCCGCCCTGTCCTGCGTTAGCGGGTGAGGGCGGTCTGCGGTCCGATTCCGCGGCGCGCCTCGAGAGTCTCAATTGATCCGGAGGTCCCACAATGGTCCGCAAGTACGCCCTGCTCATTATCCTCGCCGCGCTGGCCGCGCTGACGGCCGCGTGCAGCAAGGACGAACCCACTGCCGTTTCCACCGATCCGGTGGATCCGGCCGAGGTCAACCAGTTCGTCAATTCGCTCCCCGACTGGATTCCGCCGGACGATACCCAGGAGCCCCCGGTGGATCTCGGCGCGGACGAGAACTTCGAAGACAACCAGTACTACCGCTGCACCGCCGTCGAGTACGACCTCAAGCGCAACTTCGAGGACATCATCGCGGTGGGCGCCAACGCCACCGCCCTCAAGCCCGGCATGATGGTACAGGGCAACGGCGTGAAGGGCGGCTCGCTCTCCACCATCGGTTTGGCGCGTTCGCCTCTATCGCTCTCCATCAACCTGGCAATCGACGACCCCTCGCGCGACGTGGCCAACCCGAGCAGTTCCACCATCCAGGACGCCATCGCGTCGTTGCAACGCGCCGCGGACGACCGCCTCGGCAACCTCGATGTGGTCCCCGCGCAGATCAACTTCAAGGCGGAGTCCGCGTTCTCGGTGCAGCAGGCGCTGCTGTCCGCGGGACTGAGCATCAAGTACAACGCGTTGATCGCGAGCGGTTCGGTGGGCGGCTCGCTCAAGCAGTCCACTTCGGTGAAACGGCGCACGGTACTGGTGAAGCTCATGCAGCCCATGTACACCATCTCTTTTGCCGACGACCAGAAGGCGGAGCCGGCCGACTTCTTTGCCAGCAACCTCATGGAGGCCGACTTCGACCGCCAGCGCGAGCTCGGTGTCATGGGCCCGGGCAACCTGCCGTGCTACGTGCAGTCGGTGACCTACGGGCGCATGGTGGTGTATTCCATGACTTCTTCGGAGGCCACCTCGGACGAGGAGTACAAACTGGCGGTGCAGGCGTCCTACGGCGCGTGGTCGGGGAGCGGCAGCGTCAACACGCGGCAGCGTGAACTGGTGCAGAACTCCACGGTGGAGGTGCAGGTGTTCGGCGGCACGCAGGGTGCCGGGCTCGACGCCATCAAGCAGGCGCTCAAGAACGGTGACTTCAGCGCGTTCCTGCAGGCCGCGCCGGCAACGACCGCCGTGCCGCTCTCCTACCGCATCAACGATCTCAAGAACCGCCAGCCCGCCGTGGTGGGCGACGCCACCAAGTTCCAGATCAACCAGTGCGAGCCGGTGAACGACCTCAAGTTCACCGTGTCCCTGGACAGCGTGGTCGTGGTGGACGGTTGCGACGCCGAGGTCAGCTTCGACATCGAGTGCTGGGTGGACGTGAGAAACCCCAGCCAGTTCTACTGGCTGCTGCACAACAGCGGCACGCGCTTCCCCAAGGAAACGCTACCCTCGCTGCACAGCCAGGCGATCTTCACGGTGACCGCCTCGCAGGCGACCACACTGGAGTTCTACACGGGTGTGTACGGCAACAGCACCACGGGCCTGAAGGGGTGGGACAAGGCCACAACGTTCCAGTTCCCGTTTGAACTGGACGAGAACCCGTACCGCTTCTCGCACCTGGACACCGTGGCGGACAACCAGTACCGCAACTGCACCATCGAGGTATTCTATACCATCAAGCGGGAACTGAACTGACGGGTGCGCGCTCACAGCGCGTGCTCCAAACGGGAACGCCGGCGAGGGACCTCCGCCGGCGTTCCTGTTTCTATTTCTTGTACTTCGGGTTGTCGCGGTACAAGCGGCGGATGTCCTTGTGGATCGACTTCCAGCGTTTCTTGGTGTTGTGCGCCTGCGCGGGATCCCGGCGCCGTTGTGCAGCGGCAATCTCGCGCTGGAGTTTCTGGTAGCTGCCAAGACGCTGGTCATCCAGCTCGCCGGCTTCCACGGCCGCGATGACCGCGCAACCCGGCTCACCCTGGTGGCTGCAATCCCGGAAATGACATTCGGTGGCCAGCGCGGCGATATCCGCGAAGAGCGTCTCGACGCCGCCGCCGTCTTCGACCAGGCCGAACTCGCGCATGCCGGGGGTGTCGATGAGCAGGCCGCCCTGCGGCAGAACGACGAGGTCGCGGCGCGTGGTGGTGTGACGGCCCTTCTCGTCGCGGCGCGTGGCACGCGTGTCCTGCGCCTGGTCGCCGAGCAGGCGGTTGGCGATGGACGACTTGCCCACACCCGACGAACCCACCAGCCCGATGGTTTTTCCGGGAGCGAGATACCGGCGCAGGTCATCCAGTCCCTCGGCGGTTACCGTGCTGGTGCGGATCGCCGGCACGCCGGGTGCGATGACAGCAAGTTCGTCCAGCATGGCGGGGACGTCTCCCTCCAGATCGGCCTTGTTGAGTACGATCACCGGCTCCGCGCCACCATCCCACACGGCGGCGACGTAGCGCTCGATGCGCCGGGGATTGTAGTCCCGCGTGACCGCCGTTACCACGAACACAAGGTCGATATTGGCGGCCACCACCTGCACATCCGCGGCGCTTCCCGCGGCGCGCCGTATGAGTGCGGTACGCCGCTCCAGCACGTCATGAATGATGGCGAGATCGTCGCCGTCGCGCACCGCCACCCAGTCCCCCACCGCGGGGCGCGCCTCGGGAGCCAATTCCGCGCGCAGGCGGCCGCGAAGCTCGCCACGCGCGGCCCGGCATCCCAGGAGGCGGTAGACACCCCGTCCCTCGGATGCGATGCGGGCGGGCACGAGCAAGGGGTCATCGAGTTGCTCGAAGCGCTCGCGGAAGAACGTCGCGAAACCAAGTGCGTCGAGTTGATCCAGCATGATCCTCGCATTCTAGCACGCACGCGGTAAGAAATTGACATCCCGCCGACGGGTCCCTAGATTCGCCGGATGATGTTCCGCGCGCGCACCCTTGTACTCATTTCGCTGGTTGCGTCCTCGTGGGCCGTGCCGTCGTCCGCCCAGATCCTCAATACCCTGCGCGGCTTCGATGAGAAGGAGATGGGCTGGTCGGGCGGCGTTGAGGGTGCCATTGCCACCGCCAGTGGCAACACGGACTACTTCGAATTCGAGGTGGGGGGCGCGGTTCAGCACCAGGGAGAGAAGAACCGCTGGCGCTTCCTGGGACGCACCATGCAGCGCACCGCGTCCGGCAACGAGATTGCCCGGAGCCAGTTTGGCCACATCCGCCACAACTACCGGCTGACTCCCCGCTTCTCCACCCTTGCCTTCCTGCAGGGCCAGTATGACCCGTTCAAGCGCATCGAAAATCGCTACCTCGCCGGCGCAGGAGCGCAGACAGACCTGCTCAAAGACGCGGACTGGCGCTCGGTGCTGGGCGCGTCCATCATGTATGAGAACGAGGAGCTGACCGACAACAACGGCATCACCACCAGCGACGCGCGGCTATCGTTCTTTCTCTCGGTATTCCGGGACGTGAAGGAGGGCGTGGACGTGGACTTCGTGGGTTTCTACCAGCCGCTTGTCGATAATCTGGGCGATGCGCGGGCCAGCGTTACGTTTGGCATGCGCGCCGACATCGCGGGCGAGTTGTACACCTTCGTCCGCTACGTCGCGGAGTACGACTCGGAACCGGCGCCGGGCGTGGACGACCTGGACCAGAGTCTGCGCGCGGGGCTGGGCTACAAGTTCTGACGCAGCAGTTCCTTCGCCGCAACGAGGTCGATCTGGCCCGGCCGCACCAACGGAGTCAGCGCGCCGATGGCCTCGCGCAGCAGCGCATCCGCCTCCGCCGTCGGTCCCGACGCCATAAGAGCCTCCGCCAGCGCGATCTGCGCGCGCGCGATTTCAGGATCGCCCGGTTCGCGAAAACGCTGCTCGATGGCCAGCGCCTCGCGGCACCGCGATTCCGAGCCCGCCGTATCCCCGCGAGCCAGCCGGCAACGCCCCAACCCGATCAACGCGCCGGTGTCCCTCGGCCGGGCCTCGGCGGACTCTTCGAAGGAGCGCATGCGATTGAGACTGTCGGTGAACAACGATTCCGCCTCCTCCACCGCCCCCTCCTGACGGCGGATGTCCGCCAGCGTGATCGTTCCACCCGCGAGCCACATGCTGTTGTCCTCGTGCAGGCGGCGCGACAGTTCCACTCCGGACTCGGCCAGAGAGTCCGCCTCTGTCATCCGCCCGAGCGCCGCGAGCGCCTGCGCGCGCCGCACCATGGACACCGACATGGCGTTGCGCTCCACACCACCGGTCACCTCGCGCTGGAAATCGAACGATTCCTTCAGGATGCGGTTGGCCTGGGCGTAGTCGCCACGCTCGTACATGAGCAGACCCTTGTCGTTCATGATGTTGCCCAGAACGGGGTGCTCCGTGCCCACGGCCTGGCGAAGAATCTCCATCGCGTCATCATAGTATCGCTCGGCCTCGTCATAGCGTCCGCGCTCGAGAACGATACGCGCCAGCGATACCAGGCTGTACCCGACCTCCGCGTGCGTGTCGCCGAGGTACTTGCGGCGAATCTCGAGCGCCTCGCGCTGCAGCTCCTCCGAACGCCCAAAATCGCCCAGGCGCATGAGAAGGCGCCCGTACGCGCTGAGTGTGTAGGCGATGTTGGGGTGGCCGTCGGGATACAGCGCGCGGTCGGTGGCGAGAACCTCGTCCCATTGCTCGCGCGCCTCGTCCATGTGTCCCCGGTCGGAATTCAACTGCGCATAGTTGTAGCGGGTGGTCGACGTCTCCGGGTGCCGCTTGCCGAATGCGCGTTCCTGGATGTCCAGCGCACGCTCGAACCAGTCCTCGGCTTCCCCGTAGCGGCTGCTCTCGTGCAGCATCAGAGCAAAGTTGTTCATGACGATGGAGCCCTCGGGCGAGTCCGGGCCCTCGACGCCTTCCCAGGCCTCAATGGACTGGCGGTACAGCGAATCCGCCTCCGCAAATCGCCCCTGGTAGTTCACCGTCAGCGCCAGCATGCCCACCGCCAACGCGAACGGCCGTCGGCCTGGAAGTTCACGGGCAATCGCCACCGCTTCCCGCTCCTTCTTCTCGGCGTCTTCGTAATGGCCCAGTTCGTTCTCGTTGCTGGCCAACGCCGAAAGCGCCAGTGAAAGCTGCTCGCTGCGGTCCCCGTAGATCCTGCGTTGCAGCGCGGCACTCTCCTCGAGCGCGGCGTGCGCCTCTTCCAGCGCACCCAGGTTGGTGTAGGCCTGCCCGATGGTGGCCAGCATGGTGGCCAGGACCTCCGGCTGGTCGGAGAGCTCGCCGTGAACGCGCTTGTTGCCTTCCTCTAGGAGCTCGCGCGCGGTGATGGTCTCGCCCCGCGAGGTATAGGGGTCCGCTGCTTCGAACAGACTCGTCAGGAACTTGCTCACCTCGGCGGCGCGAGCTGCCTCCAGGCGGGCGCGGTCCCGCTCGTGCTCGAGACGTGTTGTATACAGGATGGTGAGCACGGCCACCGTCACGATGAGCGCCGCGGCCGTCGCAACCCCCGCGCGGTTGCGCCGTACGAACTTGCCAAAGCGGTAGCGCGCTGTATCGGGGCGCGCGCTCACCGGACGCCCGGAGAGGTGGCGCTGGATGTCCTCCTGCAACTGGCTCGCGGACGCGTAGCGGCGCTCCGGCTCCTTGCGCAGCGCCATCAGGCAGATGTTGTCGAGGTCGCCCGCGAGGCGCTTGTGGAGCCGCGCGGGGGCAAGACGCCGCGCGCGCGCCACTGTTTCCAGGGAGGCCTCGCTACTCGTGGACCCCACGGTGCCGATCTTTGTGATGAACCGGCTGGGGCGTTCCGCGGGTGTGCCGGCAATGGCGCGCTCGAGTTCCGCGGGCGTGCTGGTGGTGTCGCGGTGGGGGTGGCGGCCACACAGCAACTCGTAGAGCACCACACCCAGCGAGTACACGTCGGTGGCCACGGTCACCGGCTCGCCGCGTATCTGTTCCGGTGAGGCATATGCGGGCGTCATCACGCGCTGGCCGCTGCGCGTGAGCCCGTCTTCGTCCTCGTCCAGCACGCGCGCGATTCCGAAGTCGAGCAGCTTCACGTGTCCATCGCGGGTCACCAGAATGTTGCTCGGCTTGAGGTCGCGGTGCACCACCAGGTTGCCGTGCGCATACTGCACCGCGCTGCACACGGACTGAAACAGGTCCAGGCGCTCTTCGATGGAAAGGCGGTTTTCGTCGCAGTACTCGTTGATGGGATGGCCGTCCACGTACTCCATGGTGAAGTACGGCAGGCCGTCTTCGGTCATGCCCCCATCCAGCAGCGTACCGATGTTGGGGTGTTGCAGGCGCGCGAGAATGCGGCGCTCGGCGTGGAAGCGGGCGAGGATGGTCTCGGAATCCATTCCGCGCTTGATCAGTTTCAGCGCGACCTTCTGCTCGAACGCTCCCTCGGCGCGCTCGGCGAGATACACGGCGCCCATTCCGCCGGCGCCGATGACACCCACGATCCGGTAGGCTCCCACACGCGTTCCCTCGGGGAGCGTGGCGGACTGTGGGCGCGGAGGCGGATCGATGGCGTCGATGGCGCGGCCTTCGAGGAGGCTGTGGGGCGCGTCGTCGGCCTTCAGGAGCGCAACCACCTCGTCGTACAGCGCTCCGTCACCGGCGCACTCCCTGCGCAGGAAGCCCTCGCGCTCCCCTTCCGGGAGTTCGACGGCCTCATTGAAGAGCGCCTCGACGCGTTGCCAGCGGCCGGTGTCCATCAGGGCGTCAACTCGCGGGAGAGCCAGGCGCGCGCGAGCCGCCAGTCGCGGCGCACCGTGGGCACGGAAACGCCAATCACCTCCGCGATCTCCTCGTGCGTGAGCCCCCCAAAGAAGCGGTACTCCACCACCGCCGCCTGGCGGTCACTCAAGGCCTTGAGCCGCGTCAGCGCCTCGTCGAGGTCGATCAGCTGGTCGGCGCGCGTTTCACGCGGGACCAGGTCGTCATCGAAGGTGGTAGCAATCATGTCGCCGCCGCGCTTCTGCGCGCGGCGCTGCTGGGCGTAGTTGATGAGGATGCGGCGCATGGCCTGGCTGGCCACCCCGAGAAAATGGGCCCGGTTCTGCCAGTTGACGCGGCTCTGGTCGACCAGCTTCAGGTAGGCCTCGTGGACCAGGGCGGTGGCGTTGAGGGTGTGGTCCTTGCGTTCCCGGCGCAGCTGGTTCTCGGCCATGCCATGGAGTTCGTCATAGATCAGCGGCAGGAGCGCGTTGACAACATCCTGATTGCCACCGGCGAGTTCGGCGAGCAACAGTGTGATATCCTTGCCGGGCGGAGGCATGGGTCAATGATACACGCTCCGGGGCGATGCCTCCACCCCACCGCGACCTCGCTCTGGACACGGTTCGGGACCTTTTGTAAGTGTTGGCCTATGACCGTTCTCCTCTTTTTCCTCGGTCTGGCCCTGCTCGTAGCAGGTGGCGAAATCCTCGTTCGCGGTGCCTCGCGTCTTGCCCGCCGGGCCGGCATCTCGGAGCTGGTGGTGGGGCTCACCGTCGTCGCCTTCGGAACCAGCACTCCGGAACTCGTGGTGAGTACCATCGCGGCGCTGCAGGACCGCAGCGAGATCGCGGTGGGAAACGTGGTGGGCAGCAATATCTTCAACGTGCTGTTCATCCTGGGCATCGCGGCCCTGGTCCGGCCGCTGGTGGTGGCACGGACCCTGGTGCGGCGCGATATCCCCATCATGATCGCGTCCTCGCTCCTCTTGTGGCTGTTTGCTCTGGACCGGCTGATCTCGAAACCCGAGGCCGCGCTATTCGTGGCGGGCATTCTCTCGTTTACCGGCTACACGGTGTGGGCGGCGCGGCGGGAACCGGCGGAGCAGGATTCCAATCCGCTACCAGCGGGAAGGCTCAGCTGGCTGACGGATCTCGTGAGCGTGCTGATCGGGCTCGTGCTCCTCGTACTCGGAGCACGCTGGCTGGTGAGTGCCGCCGTCACCACCGCGCGCGCACTGGGTGTGGATGAGTCCGTGATTGCCCTGACCATCGTTGCGGCGGGAACAAGTCTTCCGGAGGTGGTCACATCCGTGGTGGCCACGGCGCGCGGGAAGAGCGATATCGCGGTGGGAAACATCGTGGGGAGCAACATTTTCAATATTCTGTGCATCGTGGGAATCTCGGCGATGTTCAACCCGGAGGGATTGCGCGTGGCGCCGTCGGTGGAGAACTTTGATCTGCCCGTGATGATCGTGGTGGCGGTTGCGTGCCTGCCGTTCCTTGCCACCGGACACCGGCTTGCCCGCTGGGAGGGCGCCGTGTTCCTCGGGTATTACGCGCTCTATACGACGTACCTGATTCTCGACACCCGGCAACACGCCGCGCTGCCGCTCCTGGGGTGGGTCACGGCGTGGTTCGTCCTCCCACTGACCGCCCTGACCCTCGTCGTGGTCGCACTGCGCGCACGCAAGCACGCCCCAACACGCCAGCGCTGAAGCACCCGGCCAGCGTCGGCGGGGCTCCCATCACTCCCTCACAGGACTTTGGAGAAGATGAAGCGTTCGATTATCCACGCAAATACGATGCACGCAGGCAGCGTGAACACCCACGCCGCGACAATCTTCCCCGCCACGCCCCAGCGCACCGCGGAGAGGCGGCGGGTGGCGCCCACGCCCATGATGGTGGAGGTGATGACGTGCGTGGTGCTCACCGGCAGCCCCACGTGGCTCGCCCCCAGAATCACCGCGGTGGCGGCGGTCTCGGCCGCAAACCCGTGCACCGGTTCCAGGCGCAGCATGCGCACGCCGATGGTACGGATCACCTTCCACCCGCCCATGGCGGTGCCGAGCCCCATGGCGATGGCGCACACCAGCACCACCCAGCGCGGCACATCGATGGTCGCAATGTAACCGCCGCTGAACAGCGACAGCGTAATGATCCCCATGACCTTCTGCGCGTCATTGGAACCATGCCCGAAGGCCATGAATGCGCTGGAGAGGAGTTGTAATCGGCCGAAGCGCTTGTTCAGCGTTCCCGGCGAGGTATGACCGAAAAAGCGCAGGATGAGTTTCATCAACAGGAAACCCATGGCCAGTCCGATAACGGGAGAGATCAGCAGCGCGGCGAAGATCTTCTGCAACCCGCTTGCGTTGAGAACTCCCCAGCCCGCGTGCGCCGCCGCCGCGCCCATCAGGCTCCCGATCAGGGCGTGCGAGGCGCTCACCGGCAGACCAATGAGAGTCATGGCGCCGTTCCACACAAACCCCGCAATCAGGGCGCTCACCACTACGCCTTCCGTGATACCCGACGGATCGACCACACCTTTGCCGATGGTCTTTGCGACCGCCGTGGAGGCCATTGCCCCCAGGATGTTCATGCAAGCCGCCATGGTCACCGCCCAGCGCGGAGACAACACCCGCGTGGAGACAACCGTGGCGATTGCGTTGGCGGAGTCATTCCAGCCATTGCTGATGTCAAACAGAATGGCCAGGATGACGGTGAGAGCAACGATCTCAAGCATACTTGAGGATTACTGACTCGATGGTGTTGGCAACGTCCTCGCACTTGTCGGTGGCGAGTTCCAGGTGCTCGAGGATTTCCTTCCACTTGATGATGAGGATGGGATCCTTTTCCTGCGTGAACAGCGCAGCGATCTCCTTGCGGAACAACTCGTCGGCGGCGTTCTCGAGCCGGTTGATCTCGATGCAACTCTCGAGTGCGGCCGCATACTTCTTGCGCCGCAACTCCTGCATGGCCCGGTGGACCACGATGGTGTTCTCCTGCAGCGAACGCGCCAGTGCGGTTGCCCCCGGGCGCCCCTGCGTCACCTTGAACAGGGCCACGCGATCGCCCGCGGCCCACAGCAGATCCAGCACGTCGTCCAGCGACGAGGCCAGCGCATGGATGTCTTCGCGGTCGATGGGCGTCACGAACGTCTGTCCGAGCTGCTGCATGACCTCGTGTGTCAGATCGTCGTTCGCGTGCTCGATATCGTGGATACGCTTGATGTGATCGTCGATGTTTTCAAATCTCTCGAACAGTTCGACGAGGATGTTTGCGGCTTCGATGGTGTTGCTGCCGGCTTTTTCGAATTGGGAGAAGAAGTCGACTTCTTTGGGAAAGAACCGGATGGCCATTGACCGAACCCTCCTGGCACCGGTGTATGTGGTGATGCCCAGACCGGGCCGCATTATAGCGGCCCGGTCGTGGGATGCGCAATGGGCTACTTGAGGAGGACGGCCTTGCGAACGAAGCTATCGGCTTCGGTCGTCATGCGGATCAGGTAGATACCCGACGCCACCGGCTCGCCTCGCCCGTCGCGCCCGCTCCAGGTGACACGGTGGACACCCGCCGGGCGATCGCCATCTACCAGCGTGGTCACGCGCGCCCCGGTGACATCGAAGATGTCGATACGCACCGGCTGCCGTGAGGCCAGCGAGTAGCGGATGCTGGTGGAGGGGTTGAAGGGATTCGGGTACGCCGGGAACAGCTCTGTCCTCGCCAGCGGCGCGTCGTCGATGCCCGTCGGCACCACGTCCACGCTGATGGTGTCGGTGGCCATCGCCACCGGCGCGTTGCGCCCCTGGGCCACCCAGGCGTTGTACAGGTCGAGTCCCGCGGTGTTGGTGTGGTTCTCGTCGCGCAGGAACTCGATGTACTCCTTGGAGGTGGTCTGATAGTTGAGGGTCACTTCCACGAAGCGAACCTCGGTGGGCAACGCGTACGTCGTCTCGTCCCAGTATTGCCCATCGGCGTAGGCATAGCCCACCGGCGGCGACTGCACATTGGTGAAGTTGGCGTTGGTGAACCCGCGCGGGGGAATACGGTTGTCCTTGTACACGGTGTCGTTGAGCACAAAGTGGAACGACGGGCCGGCGGGAAGCCCGATGATGGGCGAGAGGCGCTCCGACACACCGATCTTGATCTCGTATATCTTGGCGTCGGCGTCGTGTTCCAGAACCCCGGTGGCGGGGTCGTAGGCCCCGGACTCGTACACAAGCGCATTGCCGGCGTCATACCCCTTCACGTTGAGCCACACGCGCCGCCCCTCGGGATAGCCCGACGGCAGTTTGTGTGCGGTCTCGTTGGTGACCGTCACCGTCACCGTGGGGTTGGGTCCGTCCTGACCCGCGGAGAGCGCGAGTGACGCCGCCATTTGCAGCATCGTCGTGGCCCGTGCCTTGGCGGCCTGGAGTTGCGCGACGTCCACCTCGCCCGGGAAGAAGGTGGGGATGATGTCCGGCAGGAAGGTGTTGCCGCCGGTGAGGTCGTGCAGCGGCAGATCGGTGCGCGTGGGTGCACCGGGTTCGCTGCATCCCTTGCCGCTCACGTCCCGCATGTGGCAGTCCTGGCAGGTGGACACGATCCCGCCCGGCTTGTTGCCGGCGAACTGCGGCGCGTACACGCCGCCGTTGGCGTAGTCACTCTGCGACCACTCGCTGAACGTGCGCTCCACGGGGAACATGTTGCGCAGGTTGCCATCGGGGTGCGGCGCATCCAGCGCGCCGGGCACATAGCGCCCCGGCGCCCCGTCGTACTCGAACACGGGGTTGCTCACGTCGTGGCAGGTTCCGCACGCGTCGGCGCGATGGAAGGGCGACTCGATGAACGCGTGGCTGGCCTGAGCGTCCGCGTAGGGACCGCGCTTGGCCGGATCCGGATCCAGAACGAATTGCCCGTTGGCGGGTTGGACCGGAACGGTTGTCAGCGAATCGAGCACGGCCACGTCCGCCACCGGGCTGATGCCGGGCTTGTAGATCGGATCGACCAGGCGGTGGCAGAAGTCGCACTGCACGCCCTCGCGGTCCCTGGCGTTTATCAGCCCGCCACTGGTGTCCACGGAGCGCCCCTCCGCCCAGCCACCCGGTGTGTGGCAGCGGATGCACAGGTCGCCCACCGAGGGGGCATCCTGTTCGGCGATGGCGAGGCAGGCGAGGAACAGCGGATCGCGCATGGCCTGCGCCATCATACTGCCGCGCCACTGGTACCATGGCTCCACGGCGGAATCGTAGTTGCCGTGGCAGGTGACGCAGTTGGTATCCGCACTCTCGAAGACGAGCGCAAAGGGCTGCGTGCCGGGGAGGTCCATGTCGCGAAACGTGGTGAGGCCGGGCAGCGCGGTGATGGTAAACGTGCCCGCACCCCATGCGGCGCCGTAGTTGCCCGCGTTGTCCTTGGCCATCACGCGAATGATATTCTGCGAACCCGGGCGGTTGGGGATGAACCAGTCGTAGCTGCCATCGTCCGTTTCGGCGAACGACACCGGCCTGAAGGTCACGCCACCGTCGTCGGAATGGTAGATCGTCACCGAGGCAATGCCGCTGGCATCCGAGGCGTTCCAGGTGACCGGCACCACCGCGTTGGCGGCCAGAACCTGCCCGCCGTTGGGCGAGAGCACGGCCACCACCGGCGGTGTGATGTCTTCGGAGCCCATGGGCGTCAGGTAGGGCGTGATCTCCGACACGGTGACATTACTGACCAGCACCTCGTTGCCGGCCTTGAGCCCGGGGAACGTGGGTGTGTTGCTGAACACCGTATTCGTGATCTCCACCAGGCTCGTGTAGCCGTCGTTGTCCGAGTCGAGGTTCTCGATGGACTGAATGGCCTCTTCCGTCGTCGCGTACTGCGCCGAACCGATGGCAACTTCGACTTTGGCGCCATAGGCATTGCGCGCTCCGCCGCCGCCAAAGTCGTAGTGGCACACGCCGCAGTGGCTCGCGTTGCTGGGCAGGTCGTCCAGCCGCGTGCCCTCAGCCGAGGTATAGACGTCAAAAAACGCTCTGCGAATGGGAGGACGGGCGTCGGCGGGCACCGGCGCAAGGGCCGAGACGATCGCCGTGATTGCAAGCGTTGCCGCAATTCCGAAGGTGGCTCTCATTGCTGCCTCCTCGGCGGCCACTGCGACCGGGCAGCCGCGAGAATATATGGTGGGACGGCGCGGCCGGAAAATCAGCGGGCCGGCGACCCAGAAGGTGCCGGCCCGCGTCATGCGTCAGCGGAGGTGGCCGCATTTTCCCCCACCGAACGCGACTAAGCGCCTCTATTCGAGCGCTTCCCGCGCGCGTCCGCCGACCCCGCACCTCCCAGTCACACCCTCGACGATTCGGACGCTAATTCCACAACCCCACACAGGAAGAAGATACACGAGATTGAGACTTTTGTCTCTTTTTTTCTCAAGGTATTTGAGAATTTTTTAACTATTTAAACTGCAATAAGTTAGACAAGCTTTTGCGGGTCCAACACCCCGCCGGGCTCCCCGGGGGAACCCCGGCGGGATGATGCCGAAACAGGGTTAGCGGTAGAGCGCCTTCACCGCTCCCCAGCTCTTCTCCTCGGTGCGAATCGTGCAGCTGCCGAGCACCTGCAGCGCGATATCAGAAACCGTACCCCATCCACCTGAGGTCACCGTGCCGGTGCCGCAGTTGGTGTCCATGAACGGCGGGTAGCCCGCAGGCATCGCCGACGTGTCGGTGGACCCGGTGAACGCGGTATTGTTGATCACATACTCCATGCAGTTGTCATAGCCATCGAACGTGCCCACCATGGTCACGTTGCTGCGAATGCCCAGCAGGTTGCCCATGACGAACTGATACGTGGCCTCGACCCGCAGCGACATCAGCGAGCCGGTGTAATCCTCGGTTCCGTCACCCCACGGACCGTTCTTGGACAGCCAGAAATATCCGCCCACGTAGTCCGTCTGGTAGGTCACGTTTCCCGTTCCATTGCCGTCGCGCGTGTCGGAAATCAGCACCGGCGCCGCGCCAATGGACGCACACCACAGCTTCCACTCCGTGGCCAGCATGGTCCCATCCCAGGAAAGCGCGTGCAGCGTATTGCCGATCTTGCCCGGGGCGGGTGGCGTGGTGACCCA